>LCCS01000006.1 GCA_000998045.1 Parcubacteria group bacterium GW2011_GWD2_42_14 | reverse complement strand
GTATCCACTGATATCGCTCCATTTGGATTGTTTCGTTCATTTTGACGGTCATTTAGCTACTCTACTAAATCCGCCATATGTGTGTGCACATTACCCGTTTTCATTGACATTTCTATATTTTTATGCTAAAAAACACTAGGTTAGTATATACACGAACGTAACTTAAAATTTAAGTGAGGAGGTGTGGTATGTTTTTAATTCTCGTATTAATCGGTGTTCTCGGATTAGCCGGCTGTATTTTCTGGTATTCTTACACAAAAAATACCGCTTCGGTGATTGTGGGCCTCCTATGTATTACAGTATTCATTGCTGCATGGGGTACGCCACAAGGGAATGTGTACTGGCTTCAACTTGTAGCATCAGGAAAGAGTGGAAACTGGCTCGTTGTCGACAATAGCGGTGGAGAAACGTTACGTCATTGGATTCTCATTGACTCATACGTGGGTTCTAGCGATCAAAGTGATGGATGGAAATTCAGCTCCGCAGATGGAATAGCTTATGTCGGGGGTGATGCCTTTGCTCTCAGAATTGACATGTCAATCGAAGAATTTCTGAAAACGTACAAGGCACGTTACAACATCCCCGCCGAACAAACGGCCCTCAAGTAATAGGGTCAAAAAAATCGAAATCGAAGACCGCTACCCAAGCGGTCTTCTCTCGTTCTCCCCTTCTTCTTTCTATGCATTAAGAAGTATTCTTGATAAAAATTCATCATAAAAACTTAACTCGTGACAAGTATTTATGATGGAGATTCAACCTCCAGAGCTACCGTATATTAAAAAACTCAACTGTAAAGAATATGTAAGACGACTCTCTACCTTACGGTTAACCGTAAGGTAGGTGCACCGCTAGTAGCTAATGAAGAAGGTTGAACCTACTTCATTTAAATAATTAACTGTTACGTTATGGTAAAGGTTGAACCTCCATCATAAAAAAATACTAGTGGAAATTCTAGTATTCTAACTGTAATTACACACGGCAAAGTTTTCAAGATTTAATTGTCCCTGTTTCCATTTTCATTTTCTTCCCCTTTTTTTCATTCTCCTAAGTAAAAAATTGGTCAGGCATGCCAACTTCTTTTGTTTCTGTAAACCTGCTACCGTACATTTCATCAATCAAAAGGGTTAGAAATTTAGGTTCATAATACTTTTTTGGAATATTTGAAATTGGATAAAAAGAATGACTTTTTACATCTTCGCTGGTATCTAGTGATGATGCCCCATTAACTATATACCCCTCTACATAATCTGTATGTTCTAAAATAATTGGACCTCCACTCATGCCTTTCCACATAGCACCACTAACATCAAAACTATTAACGTTCTTACGCTGATTTGTTTGGACAATTTTTTGATCAGCAATTGATGGTTCAACCCAAAAGTTACCATCAGTTCTAAAACCGGCATATCCAACTGAAATATATGCGTCATTATGACTATACATATTTAAGCCTTTATTTAAATTGCACTTGAATACAAACTCATTAAACTTTTTTTCTGAAAATAATATCGCATAGTCTTTTTCGATATTTATATCGATAACACTTGCTTCTTTGAATTCCACAGGAAGCTTGTTCAAGCGTGTTGTAAACTTAACTTTTTTTGAACCTTTTACAACATGGGCACATGTAAGAATTAAGTGTTGAGTAATAAAAAACCCGCTTCCATAACCAGATTGACCCTGTATCATTAGTACCTTATTCAGATATTCATCTTTTTTTGTTTCTGGCAATCTTTTATGAGATTCACCTACTAATTCACAATACCTATTATGAAGCTTTATATAAATTAAATCTTTTTTGGTTTTTACATGACCGATATGTTCAATTTTTCCATTCACCACACTCCTAAATTTTTTGTTTTTACCAAAATTATATTTAGCATTATATGTCTTTTCAGCTAACTTTTCATCGTATGCCTCCCACACATGTAACATAGCGCGTACATTTCGTACATATTTTCTAGAAACATTACATTTTTTATTTACCTTAATCCCAGTAACCCACTTACTTTGGTTATGGGAAGATAATCGTGTTTTCTTTTCATTAATTGCAAACCCATTCTTGTTGATTATATTTACAATTTTTTCACCTACATTAATCCCGTCACTTGCAAAATTAGCGAGATTGCTTGAAATTTTATTTGCTGAAAAGGTTATATCATCTGCATACCTTGTGTATCTCCACCCATTTTCATTTGCGAGGTTTATTAACTGTTTATCCATTTTTAGACAAACCATGTTTGATAATACAGGAGAACAAGGAGAACCTTGGGGTAAGCAATTATTATATGTCACTATACCTGTTAATATAGAAGCAAATTTATTCCCAAAAATGAAGGGATAACGTTTAAACAAACCATAAATTCTCTGCGCGGTGATTGTTTCAAAGAAATTTAACAAATCGATATTAAGAATATACTTTCTATCAAGATGATTTCCTGCGTTTGTCACAACATCTCTATCATAGACAAAGCCATGCACAGATTTCGGTTTATACTCCTCATATACCACTGATAAGTAACTGTTTATTTTTTTTGTGGTATTTTTTAATGCTTCAATTGGAGCTGAGATATTCCTAGCCCCGCCATTTTTTTTCTTAATATTAAAACTGAGATACAAACGTTCTTTTTTGTAAGCAAAAAAGAATAGTGCTTTCAAATTAATATTAAGCAACTTTGCCAAGTCGGTAATATTTCGACAATCCCTTATGTCTTCTGGTATGTCTACTGGAAAATTTTTATTTAAAACCATTAATTAACATAAAAGCCTTCTTATCTTCTATCGCTTATGAGATAACGCAATCATGATGACACAATCACACGTAACGCTCTAACAGAGTCGTAGCTCGTCGCAGGAACACAACGAAAAAATCGCTTTTATGTTAATGAACAGCTTTAATTACTCATTAATATAATCAGATGCAATTAAAGGTTGCATCCGCCACTAAAGAACAAAGTTGAATCAAAAGCTCAGAATTGAATGAATTTCTAGGCGCCGAGCCGTCGTGCCCTTGAGCAATATGTATCTATATTGTGAAAGGGTCGACGGCGATGGCAACAACGAAATTCGTCAATTGTGAGCTTTTGAACTTAGTTGATTTCGCAAGAGTTGCCCGAACACGCCAATTCCTTCGCCTGCTCCGTCTCATCCCGAAACTCATACGTCACCAACTTCGAGTAGTCTACATTCTTGTACTTCGCTGAGAGCTTCTCGTACTCCTCTTTGGTGATTTCTTCGTATGGTGAGAGCTGGTGTACTTGTCCGACACGTGGAAGGAACGAGAGCCCCCCTATCATCTCCCAGTTTTCATAGAGCCAGTTTGCCACCCCGACCCACTCATCATCTGCAATGGAAATAGTAACTGAAGGATTATGCTCGGTGTAATTTACCTTCACATTGCGCCAGTACTCCAGCTGTTCAAGTGCCGAGAGGTCATTGCTGTACACAGAACTCTTCGGTGCTTTCACTGGGAAATCAATAACATAGGTATTTGCGTTTGCCATAGTCTGTCCGACCTCTGGATGATACTGCACACCCTGATCCCGAAGCATTTTAAAGAGTGAGTCGGTACTCGTAATGCGAATGCGTCGAATGTAGTACTCGCTGTGTCGTGGATGCATACCTGAAGCACAGTTCACTGTCTGACTCACGGTGCCTGACGGCTTGACTGCGGTCACAGCAGAAGATGGAGAGATACCAAATCGTTTTGCATACTTCTTATTCATTGCTACAGCTTCCTCTCGGAGAGCGCGAAGCACTTCAGGCTTGCGAGCTTCAGGTGAATCCCATTGTCCAGTAACAGATATACCGAGAAGTCGTTCATCAGCACAATTCTCCTTCCATGTGCTCGAGATATACTTGAAGTCCGTGAGTGAGCTCTGGTAGGTACCGAGGATAGCAGCGATGCGCATTTTCTTTTTAAGTGTCTCGAGTGTGTCATTCCTGCGGGCTATAACTTCAGAGAGGTTACAAAACTGCTTTGATTGAAGAATAATTTCTCCGCAAGGATTTACTCCAACAGACTCCACAATGTGATTGTTCATGATGACACCCTTCTTTCTCCAAAGGTCGAGACGACGCTTAGGAAGCTGGGTCATGAGTCCGCCTCTGTTGAAAATACCTCGTTCTCCGCTCCTCCCTTTCATAAGCGCCATCCACTCATCCATAAATTCTTCGCTCGTTGGCTTCATTTCATAGACCGCACTGTTATTTGCCAACATGCGCTGTGGTTCTGAGTTGTAGAACGCACCATCTTTTGCATGGCGTATCTCTTCATTATCAAGATCGGAAAGTGATATCATGGCGCTTCGTCGTACTCCTCCTGAAACAATAGCTTCTCCGATTTTGCACAAAATGTCATGTGCATCAATGGGGCGAAGGCGTCTGTTTTGACGTGAAAGAATCTTGTAACGAGTAAAATCGAGAAGTGACTTGAGTGGCGCAGGACCACTTGCCTTTCCACCCATAGTTTTAAGACGTGTACCACTTGGGCGAACCTTAGAATAATCAAACTCAATATCTTTGCCCATGTACCATGTGTTCATACCCAAAATGAGTGCATCTGCCCATCCTTCCTTACTGTCCCCTACGACATGCGTTTTAAGGGTTACTCCTGTTTGCTCTTTTATTTGTGGAAGCTTTTCAATGTTTTTACTCTCAGCAGAAAAACCTACGCCACATCCAGAAGCTGACAGATAGAGCACTTCACCAAAATCTTGTATGGTTGTCGGAGCAATGTAAGAACAATTGTATGCGACCGCGTTACACCTGCGTGCTGGCTCTCCGGCAAACTGTAGAAGTCGCATGGAAGGCATCGCTTCTTGGTTTAAAATAGCTTCTCGAACCTCACTGTACTCTTCTTCTGTAAGCTTCTCTCCAAGTTTCTCTCGCATAAAGTCTACATACCTATCTACCGTCTCTATCCATGTCTCCCGTCTGTTTTCATTTGGAATCCATCGTGCATACGTGCGTAAAAATACAAATTCACCGAGAGGATTATCTTTGAAGTATTTTGAGCTTTCTTCCGCAAGTTGGCGCACCTTCTCTGGTACTGCCATAGTCATCTTGCGCAAACGAGAACGCTCCTCACGATAAAGAATATAGCTCTTGGCAGTTTTGACATACTCAGAGAGAATGAGCTGACGCTCAACTTCATCCTGAATACCCTCTACAGTCGGCAAGAAATTTTTATACTTTTTTGCTATCCGTACCACCTCAGAAGCAACTCTGTGTGCAACCATCTCCGCTTCATCATGAGAACCTTCACTCACCTGGTCCATTGCGAGAGAAATAGCACGAATTATTTTTTGAAAATCAAAAGGAACTATGGAGCCATCCCGTTTTTGTATTTTTGAAACAAATTTTGTATAGTATGAGCCTTTATGCATTTCCTGTGTTTCCTCACCCTTTGAAGGTGCACGCACTTCTGCTTCAAAGATGCTGTCAATCATAGCATTCGTATCTTTTGAATCTGTACCCTTTGACTTGTTTGTTTTTGCGTGTGAAGAAGGCTTTTCCATACTCGTACTAGTTATTATCTATGTGGATAAAAAAATTCACAGGAATGTGAAGGTGATGTGTATATAGTACCCCCAATATAAGTCGGTAAGGGTGTTGATAACCCCAGTATTTAATATAGCGAAACATTTTTATAAAAATGCCTAAATTTAGTAAAAAAAACCCCCGTTTTTATGGGATTTTCGATATCTAAGGTGCAAAGTATTGACGAAAAATGCACCTGTGCCGATGTTAGAATGTATATCAAAATGAGGTTGGTTCTTAGGACTTACGCAAGTGGATGCGACCTAATTTTCAAGGAGTGCAACGACTATGAAAATGGAAATACTCTTGTGGTGTAGTTCGACTTGTCCGCAGTAGCTCAGAGGCGAGCGAAGGAGGAGGCGCGCAAGCAAAACACTGTGAGACGTACACGCGGTACGATGAACAGTATTTTGTGTAGCGCAACGAAGAAATACGCCACTTGCGTAAGTCCTACGACCAAGTTTCAAAACGAGCATCCTCCCCCAACTCTTCTTCAATACGAAGCAATTCATTGTACTTGGCAATGCGCTCACTACGGCTCAGCGAGCCTGTTTTTATTTGTCCTGTAGAAAGTCCAACTGCGAGATGGGCTATGGTAGTATCTTCTGTCTCACCTGAGCGATGACTTATTATTGCATGCCAGCCAGCTTCGTGTGCTGTATCAACAGCGTCTATCGTTTCAGTGAGTGTTCCTATCTGGTTTACCTTTACCAAAATAGCGTTGGCTGCTTTTTCATCTATGGCCCGTTTAAGGAATGATACGTTGGTCACCAGAAAATCATCCCCCACTATCTGGATTTCGTCTCCGAAACGTTCATTGAGTACCTTCCACCCATCCCAATCATTTTCGCTAAGGCCGTCCTCTATAGATACCAGAGGAAATTCGTTAATAAGTGATGCATAGTACTCTATAAGTTCGTGCGCATCGAGTATCCTCTCTTCACTCGCTAAATGATACTTTCCGTCCTCGTTCAGAAATTCAGTTGAAGCGACATCAATACCGAACACAACATCTTTCCCCGGAACGTAGCCTGCCAATTCGACTGCTCGCATCAAGAGCTCAAGTGCTTCTTTGTTACCCTTCTTGACGGTCGGAGCGTATCCTCCCTCGTCACCTACCGTGGTGTTGTACCCCGCTTCTACCAATGCCTCGCGAAGGGTATGAAAAATCTCCGATGACATGCGGAGCGCTTCAGAAAATACTGGTGCGCCAATAGGTAAAATCATAAACTCCTGTATGTCAGTGGAGTGGGGAGCATGTCTGCCACCGTTTATAAGATTGCACATAGGGAGCGGAAGAAGTGGTACCCGCTTAATGCGTGACAAACCTCCTATATAATCAAAAAGATATTCCCCGCGACTGTTTGCCTCTGCCTTTGCAACCGCAAGTGACACCGCCAGTATTGCGTTTGCTCCTAGACGTTCTTTCGTTTTTGTACCATCGAGATCCACAAGCTTCCTGTCTATATCTACCTGTTCTGATGCTTCAGAACGAATGAGTAGCTGTGCTATTTCTCCGTTGATGTTCTGAACTGCCTTCTGCACCCCAAGTCCGCGATAGACTTCTTCAACGTGATCCCGCAGTTCATGTGCCTCGTGTGCGCCGGTACTTGCTCCGCTCGGTACGATTGCTCGCCCCATAGCACCATCCTCTAAGAACACATCTGCCTCTACGGTCGGATTACCTCGCGAATCAAGCACCTGTCGCGCTCTCATGTGTTCAATTTTTGCCATATATACGTAATTGTATGAGGGTACGGAAAAAAAGCAAAGTTCAGGCGTTGATAAGGGCTTTTATTGGCTCTATATACCCATGGGACTTACG
This sequence comes from Parcubacteria group bacterium GW2011_GWD2_42_14, assembly GCA_000998045.1. Classification (GTDB taxonomy): domain Bacteria; phylum Patescibacteriota; class Minisyncoccia; order Phycocordibacterales; family UBA12088; genus UBA12088. Next base: position 25,668 of record LCCS01000006.1, on the reverse strand, counting down.
CAAACGAGTGCAGTTCGAGGCACACAAACAAAATACTGCGAGGCGTACAAGTAGTACGGTGAGCAGTGTTTTTGTGCAGTGCAACGCCTGCCTGCGCAGGCAGGAAGAAATGCGACCAATTTTTCTTACGACTGAAAGGAGTTAGAAAAATGAAGTGCCCTCGTGGTGCGCCGCTTACGTAAGTCCTGTAGCTAATTTTTGTGAGAAGCTTGGTAAGTTGCTTCTGCTTCTGCAATTTTTGGAAGTGTTTTAATGACTGTATCAGGGGTAAAGGAAAGACTGTCTATTCCGAGGCCTACGAGGAATTGTGCAAACTCAGGGAAATCGCTCGGTGCTTGTCCACAAATACCAATGTACTTTTTGTGCTTTCTACATGCAGCAACCGCAGGTGCAATCATTCGCTTCACTGCTTCGTTGTTCTCGTTTGCAATGTGCGCAATCACGCTATTGTCCCTGTCCATACCCAATACCAGCTGTGTAAGATCGTTTGACCCGATAGAGAAACCATCAAACCGCTCGAGGAACTCTTCTGCCATAAGAACATTGGCAGGAATTTCACACATAACGTACACCTTTACCCCTTTCTCACGATCAATACCGTACTCTTTCATAACCGCGAGCACACTGTCTGCTTCTTGAAGCGTTCTACAAAACGGAATCATAGGAATGACGTTGTCGAGCCCAAGCTCGTTGCGAACTTTCTGAATTGCCTCACATTCAAAACCGAAGGCTGTTTTAAACTTTTCATCGTAGTACCTACTGGTGCCTCGCCATCCAATCATTGGATTTTCTTCTTCTGGTTCATAGAGCTCACCACCTAAAAGCGTGCGGTACTCGTTTGTCTTAAAGTCTGAGAAGCGAATAATCACATCGTTTGGATAAAATGCTGCAGCAATCTTTGCTATACCTTCAGCTAGTTCATCGACATAGTAGCGAGTTTTATCTGCATAACCAATGGTCAATTCATCAATTTTTTTGACAATCTCTATTTTGTCTTGCTGTCCTTCACCTGCGTACCATTTAAGTTTTTCATAGTCGACGAGTGCGTTTGGATGTATTCGGATATGACTCATAATTATAAACTCAAGTCGTCCAAGCCCAACACCTTGTACGGGCAGGTAGGTATTTTTGAACGCCTCTTCAGGAGAACCAACGTTTACCATTATTTTTGTTTTAAGTTTTGGCAGATTATCAAGTCTATGTTCAATAACTTCAAAATCTAAAATTCCCTCAAGTACATTCCCACTGTTACAATCAACGGTCACGTCTTGGTCATTGTGGAGTACCTGCGTCGCATTCCCTGTGCCCACAATACAAGGGATACCAAGTTCGCGTGAGACAATAGCTGCGTGACTTGTACGTCCACCCTTGTCTGTTACTATAGCGCTCGCTATTTTCATGATTGGTTCCCAGTCTGGGTCAGTAATTTCTGTTACCAATACTTCTCCCTTATTAAAGTCATGAATATTTTCTACGTTGTGTATAACGCGTGATTTTCCGACACCAATCTTCGTTCCTACTGAGGTACCTTTCGTTAAGACATTTCCACTACCTTTGAGTTGATGCTCAACGAATACATTTTTATCTCGTGTAGAAACGACTGTTTCTGGTCGCGCCTGTACTATATAGAGTTCATTTGTCTTTCCATCTTTTGCCCATTCCATGTCCATTGGTTGGTAGTGACCTCGTTTTGTGGAAAAATGTTTTTCAATCTCTAGTGCCCATCGTGCGAGTCTTTCCACCTCTTCGTCAGTCAAGCAGAGTCGATGGCGGTCCTCTTCGGGTACATCAATAACTATTCCTCCCTTGTCACCATAAATCATCTTTACTTCCTTAGGTCCAATGTCACGAGCAATGATACCGTTCAAACCTTTTTCTAGAGAAGGTTTAAAAACGGTAAAACTATCTGGAGTTACTTTTCCTTGTACCACCATTTCTCCAAGTCCGTAGGAACCTTCAATAACTACCACTTTGTCAAAACCGGTTTCTGTGTCTATTGAAAACATGACGCCACTCGTAGCCATGTCTGAACGAACCATTTTTTGTACCCCTACCGAGAGCGAGGTATCGGTATGTGAAAAGCCTTTATCAAAGCGATAACTTATTGCACGATCGGTAAACAAACTCGCGATGCATTTTTTTGTTGCCTCAACAACATCGTCTGGTCCAACCACATTGAGGTACGTCTCTTGTTGACCTGCAAACGAAGCATCCGGAAGATCCTCAGCGGTCGCACTTGAGCGCACTGCTACGTCCTCTGCTCCCTCAAGCAGAACGAGTTCATGATATGCGTTAATAACTTCAGTTTTGAGATCTTGTGGAAGTTCTTCAGCAAGTATCATGTCACGAACCTGTTTTCCACGCTTCTGAAGCTCACGCACATCATGGGTATCAAGTCCCTCGAGAGTCTCATTGATTCGCTTACGGAGATTGGTCGAATCTAAAAAGTGATTATACGCATCTGCCGTCACCGCAAAACCATTTGGCACACGCACCCCTAACGGCAGAAGCTCTCGCACCATTTCACCAAGTGCAGCATTTTTTCCGCCTACCTTGGGTACATCTCCAATCGATAAATCTTTGTACCAAATGACTAATTGCATAGTATTACGTATTTAATATTATTAATAGAACAGATTAACGCTCATGTTTAATCGCTATCACCAAATCAGCGACATTTGCTCCAGTATACCCCGTCTTGATACCCTGTTGTAAAGAGTGGAAAAACGAATAACTGTCATTGGTGTATAAAAAGTCCTTAGGATTGAGGTGTGCGTCTTCCGCCATGCCTCGCGTATACTTGTCTGCGATACCACCTGCATACTCTGTGTTGTCGCGTCCATCTGAAGCAAGTGACACCACCAGCTCATCTTCTTCTATGAGTGAAAGTGCAGCGAGTGAAAGTTCCTCGTTTCTCCCCCCCTTTCCTGGGCCGGATATTGTAACGGTTGTTTCTCCTCCATAGAGATACACTGTACGTGCACGTGCACTTCGAATCGCATGTACAAGCTCTTCACCAACCACACGAGCTTCACCTTGCAATTTGGTCTCCTTTATTTCTGCCCGATAGCCAAGGTGTTCTGCACATGTTTTCATCGCTTCGAGTGCTGTTGCATTTTTGAGAATCAAAAAGTTCCGTACGTGCAAAAACATCTGCTCATCCTTGGGGGTTTCAAACAAGTGCTCAATTGAAAAATCAGAGTTTTCTGCTTGATACTTGGTAAATACTGCACGGGCATCCGCGAGGGTAGACTTATCCATAAGCGTTGGTGAGCTTGCAATAGTCTTCATGTCATCTCCCGGAACATCAGAAAACAAAAGTCCTATTACGGTAGCGGGGTGTGCTGCAGCGGCGACATACCCACCTCGCGCCTTGCTTAAATGTTTACGAATCGTGTTCAACTCTTCTATTGTTGCACCTGCTTTAAAGAGATGTTGAACGAGTCCTTTTTCATCTGCATAGGTATGCGTGGCAGGCTGACAGAGCAGTGTCGAACCTCCGCCTGAGACAATAACCAGTACCAGGTCATGCTCTGTTGCTTTTTCTGCAAGGTTGAGGAGCTCTTGTGTGTAGGTGATATTCTCTTCCGAGGGATAAGGATGAGTCCCAACATACGACCGTATACGGGTAAGTGCGTTGTCAGAGCGCACATCCACAACCACACCGTCTTTAATGCGATAACCGAGCAATGCCTCAAGTTCTACTGCACTATCGTAGGCGCACTTCCCGACACCGAGTACGTAAATGTTTTCATATTCAGTCAACAGATAACCGACACCTTGAACCGTAAGCATGTCTCCTGCACATAGTATCGTGTCACGTATCACCTTGGTAGTTTCTATTGCTCGATACCCTGCTTCAGCAATGGTAAGCAAGCTGGTACGCGCCGGTGTTGTCGCAAGTTCATCAAAGTTTTTAATAATATGCAGTGTTTCTTCTCCCATGCACAAAAGTATACCACCACAAGGGTATGTTACTTGTGGACTATATTGACATGCTCCTGTAGACTAGCTCACGATGCGTCCCGTTAGAGACGAGGACATTTATTTTTCTTAAGATGGTTCAAATGTGTATGCGTCGAACAAAACCTATTCCAAAAAAGTTGCTACGTGTGAGACGTTCAAAATCTGGACTTGGACTTTTTGCTACCGACACAATTGCTTCCGGAATGTACATTGAATACACTGGGCCAATTATCTCTACCAAGGAAGCTAACACTTTGCTTGGTGCTCGATACTTATTTGAAATAAACAAGAGATGGACAATAAATGGAGCAAGTCGAAATAATCTTGCCCGATACATAAACCACTCTTGTGCACCGAACTGTGAGGCAGTGCTAGATGGTACCCATGTCTATATTAAAACGCTCCGAGAACTTCACCGCGATGAAGAACTCGTCTACGATTACGGCGAAGAGTACTTTAAAGAGTTTATAGAACCGAATGGATGCACTTGCAACAAGTGTGCTTAAAATACACCAAACATGGTGCCAAGATAGTACGCTCCAATAAGCATCAATATCAGTGCCTCTCCAAGGACTGCGTACTTGGTAAACGTACCGCTCGTCATCCAGAGTTTGAGTCTATATGCAGCAATACCGAATATGACTATCTCATCTAACAAATAGAACAGCACGAAGAGCGCAATATGCGAGAGGTAGACAAAGGTGCTCAGTCCCGCTTCTGCAAGTACGCCTGCAAAAACAACAGGGACTGCTGCTGAACAAGGAAACTCAACAATCGCCACAACAGCAGCGAATACGAGTACGGTTCCCAGAATCCCCAAAAGCTTAGTGTTGTTTTGAAACGCATCCTCAGTCCGTTCCATAAATCTGTTAATCAATTTTGATTCCTGAAACTCACACAGCGGACCCTGCTTGCGCATACGGAAGTATTCCTTAAGGAAGTACAAACCTCCCCCAAGGGCAAGTAGCGCCACAAGTACTTTTATAAAATCAATGTAGCCACTGAAAAGTTCAAACACCTGATACCACACAACAATGAGCGCACCATAAACAAGAGCAGTTGTTACAATAAATGTACCACCAAACAGAAGGATGGATTTTCTTCTTTGTAGTTTAAGGGAAAGCCCAATAATAAGTACCAGTGCACCGAGTGAGCACACATTAAAGCCGTCTAAGAATCCAAGAAGGATAGCAAGTATCGGAAGAGAAAAATCTTCTTGATTAATGTTCCCGAAGAAAGGTACTGAGAAAGATTTCGATTGTTCGGATTCACTCCCCTCTAAACCTAGTACTATGCGTACCGCGCGTTCTATTTCCGCACCTGTCGTGCGCTCGTTATCGTAGCCTACAAAATATTGCTCGCCCACAAATGTAAGCGGAACATTCCCAAGGTATCGTTCTGCACCATGCTCTGCAGCAAGCTGTCGCATGAGTGGTGTATGTGTTGGATCAGAAACCTCATACCTCAGTATCGTAAGCTCTGGATACTTCGTTTCGAGTTTATCAAGAAACTTTTGCTCTTCTCTGCAATGCGGACACGTTACGCTATGAAAAAAGTACAATGTCGCAACGTCGTTCTCAAGAATCTCATTCTCTGAAGCAACAGTGTTACTCGCTACACCATCCGTCACTCCTGTATCTGTTTGCGCAAACGTGTTCCAAAATGGCATCAAAAAAAATGCAAAAGCCACGACGAGTAGTTTGTTATATTTTTTTTTCATATTTTTCGGTGTCAGAAATTCTAGTAGTACTACTAGAATTTATACTAGTAATATTGCTATGCAATACCTGAATGAATAACATAGCCAATGCTATACGCTATTATTGCAGCCATACCTCCCACTATAAACATTTCTAATCCAGAAATAAAGAAGCCTCGCTTAGTCACTATCGTACGAGATCCACCCACGAGGAAAAAAGCTATCCCCGCGGCAACAGCAGATATCATAAACTCATGCCCTACCGCACTAGCACTTACAAAAGGAATCAAAGGTATAGAACCAGCAACCACAAATGCCCCAAAAGTTGTGAGCGATCGGCTCAAAGCATCTGAATTTCTCTTTTTCCAGAAACTATTAAGCCGTTGTACATCTTCAGCTGTGCGGATTGAAAGGAAACTTGAAGCTCCCATAGAAAACCCGTCTGCAACAAGGTTTGCAAGCCCTAAAATAATAATAGCTTCGGATCCCAGTGTTGCCCCTGTCGCACTTGAAATGACGGCGAACGTCGTAATAATACCGTCGTTTGCACCATACACAGCTTCATCAAAGTAATCTCCAAGTTTAATTGTACTCTTCCTCCTCAACATGAATATTTATGTGTAGTATACAACATTCTAAGTTATGTACAGCATGTCGTGCTTTGTAGTAATAAATTTGTTACGATATACTATACTGAACAATGATTGAAATGGTTCGACATCACCTAAGAAAACATAAATATAAAATTGCGGTTGGTGTTCCGATGGTTTTTTTGCTTGCTTCATCACTCTCCCTTATCCGAGATCCGGAAGAAATGTGTATTGTCCCCAGTGACAACAGGTACGTAGAAGTTGGTGAACAGGTAACACTTGAGGTTATTGCTGATGCAGACACACCTATCAATGTACTTAGTGCTACTATCGTGACACCTCCTTCAATGACAATACAGAGTATATCGCGGGAGGAATCAATCATTGACCTATGGTCTGATGAACCTGTAGCCTCTGATGATGGCAAGGTTCATTTTTCAGGAGGCATAATACGCGATACAGGTTTTGTAGGTAGAGGACTCGTACTTACGTTTGTAGTGGTACCTACTGAAGCTGGTGAAGCGAAAATATACTTTGAAGATACAACCATGCTCGCACATGATGGAACAGGAGCGGAAGTAACGTGCAGTGAGAACCCTATTGTGCTCTCCGTCAGACCCGAATCCTTTCCCAACCCTGACGTAAATGGCGACAAACATGTAAATCTTTTTGATTTTGGTGTTGTCTCGGCACGGTTGTTTATGGCATACAACCGTTCATACGATTTAAACCTTGATGGAAAGATAACTATTGCCGATATTGGTGTTTTGATTTCTAATATTTCTAGCGGAAATAGACTTGGCTCACTTGCTCTGTTGTGGGGTCAATAGTGTTTTTACTGAGCCTTACTTTAGCACCCCCTATTTTTGTATTTTTTTCATCCCGTTACCGTTGACTCGCACAGAGAGAATGTTAGTATTTTATTAGAGGATACTTGCAATATTTTGCAGTCCCAAAGGCCAAACTCGGCCCAAACTACTTTAGGAGGTGTACAATGCTTACGAAAAAATGTTGGAGGGGCGTTGTGCTCCTAATGTCAATTGTGGCTGTTCTCGCATTCAACGGTTGCGCGGCAAGACCAAGTGGCGGAAATATCTTCAATCAACCCATCACAATGTCCATACCTGCTGATTTGAGCTATGAAGATCGGAATAACCTTATCTATTGTGTCAACATGGAAAACACACGACGTATGGAGCAAGGTTTGCTTGGAATACGACTGACAGAAAAGCCAACCAAGTCAGAAAGGTCTTTGCAACAAATGGCGTTTTATGGTGCAGCGCCGCTCACGTTTATTGGAGCGATACTGAACGGACCGAGTCAAATTTCCCGAGAAAGAGAACGACCTGTAATCGAAAGAAATATTAGACAATGCGTTGCATATATACGCGAGCAACAACAAATCGACAGATATGCCGGTCATCATGTCCAGCGAAGATAATAGCTGTGTGTAGTTCAACCCTTCCCCCCATAAAAGGAAGGGTTGCTCTTATGAGAAGAATGGGTAGAAATTTATAGACGCACCGTATGTGTACCCTCACCCACAGGCTCACCTTTGACCTTTTTTCGATACGTTTCAAATGAACCATCAATATTGTGTGAACGTAGTACGGGATCTTCTTCATACTGCACCGTCTCTATATCTACCGTCTCTATATCTTCGATCTCATCGGTAATATGACGCTCGATTTCATCAAGTCGTTTCGATAAATCATCAAAAATGCGCATCTCTTCTCGAGTCAACTCACGTGATTGGTTTGCTTTTTCAAGCATGCCTATTTGATTTATCAGCTCCTTTCGTAGTTTTTTAAATTCTTCTCGAGCAACATGGTATGCATCGCCTGTTTCTTTGCGTACTCGATGTCTATATCCACGAAGCCACGTAAAGCCAAGCCAGAGTGTAAGCATTAAAAGCAGAATGAGTCCTATGAGCGGTACGATAATAGACAGATACGTCACAGCTGTAGATCCAAATAAGATAATAGATGGCTGAGTGACCTCTATGGAACGCTTCACCGAGTTCGGACTTTTGGCTCCGCGTTTATCAGTCACGGTAAACCACAAAGTATACTTTCCTGCCTTCGCTGCCTCAGTGATAGTAGCAGTAAAATTTCCTTCTGCATCGGTAGGGGTAACTTTTTCCGTGGCCTCGCCCTCATTGTGTGAAATGTACACAGTAACTTCTGCATCAGGATACGATGTACCCTGTATCGTAATAGTATCTCCAGTAAGCACTCTCTCCGGGACACTTTCGTTTTTTAGTATGGGAGATTCGAGTGATTTGACGAGAAAGAGCAAGTCAGTGGAAGTGCTATTACCTGCAAGGTCATACGCTTTGGCGCTAAGGATATGCTCACCTGGGGTCAGTCCTGTGGGACTATAGATACCGTTTTCAGGTCGTTCCCATATTTGTGAAGCCTCACCGTCTATACTTATCTCATACTTTCCTATTCCTGAGAGTGTGTCGGATGACTCTATAACAAAACCCACTCGAGGATCGAACTCGTCCTCTCGTTCCGCTTCTCGTATGAGTACAAAGCTCGGCGCAGAAACGTCCACATTGAGTGGGTAGGTAATCACCGACCCCCACGAATCCTTGATTTTAAACTGTAGTAGAAAATAATTTTTTCCCTCTGGAATACCAGAAAGTGTTGCTGAGTTAAGAAGTGTTGGGTATACCTTCGTCGGTGTTGCATCCTTTTTTTCACTCACCAGTGTTCGCATTTCCGTTGCTCCATCTGGCAGGGTCCAGCTTAATTTTACGGATGTCGTACCAAACCATTCTGTATAAGGAATAGGGAGTGGTGTTATTTCAAAAGTTTCTTGTGCAGAAGCGAAAGGAACTCCCGCTACTGCTGATTCTTTTGGAATAAAGGTGTAGTTTGCTACATGTAGTCCTGAGAGGATATTTGCCAAATCTGCAACTGAGGCACCGAGTGCTATAGGCGGTGTCGCACTTCCACTCGCAAAGTGAAATTGCGTTTCCACATTACGAAGAGGGACAAAGGTCAACCGTGCGACTAGTCCGTTGCTACCATTAAACCCTTCTTTCCCCCGCTCAATAAAGCCGGAGATACTTACTTTCCCATAGTTACTGTCAGAGTCCGCTGATATACGACTAAAAACCGAGCCCTCTCCAGATACCGATACATAGGAAACATCTTGTGGATCATATGCAATAGTAGCATCCGTTGTCCCAATAATAGCACCACCTGTATCAACACGTACCTCAATCGTAAATGGCTCACTGACAGGGTACACGTGAGTAGCGGGGACAATAGAAAGAGAAGCATTGTCGGCAAGAAGTACCGCAGGCAATCCTATCCATAGGAATAATGCGAGTATCCCCAAAGCGTTCAATACAACCTTAAATTCTATTTTATTGACCATGGTCATCCTCAATAATAGCGGAATTCTTAAGCACGTCATTACGTCTCTTTCTTCGGATTGTTTTGTAGAGCACTAAGAAAACAATAAACACCAGTACTCCTACGAGGAGTAGCGCTGTGTACGATTGCGTCAACACTACAAACGGTGACATTGGTGGTGTGTAGGTTACGATTCGTTCGTTACCGTTTTTATCTACAGCCTTCACAAGAATTTTCGAGTGCAAGTTTTGGTCTCGGAGCTCATACGGACTCGATGCAATCACCCAGTACGATTCTCTTGGGGTCCATGTTAGAAATCCAAAACGGTCTGGGTCAGTCTCTAATACTTCATAGTGGTCAACACCGCTTTGTTTGTCGGTGGTATTAAATGCAATGTAATGTTTGTTGCTTCCAACTGAAGGACCTTCTACCAACGTTATCTCAAACAATTCAGGAGCGATCACATCTTGTTTCACATCAGAAAGCCATAAATTGTTGGGGCTTGAGCTTGAGTAGGTGAGAACGAGTGTACTTCCTGCCAAGGTAAGCGGTGCTTCTGTTCCTGATCCATCATGCAGGTACGCTTTTGTTGCTGGACCAAGAACAACTTGTGATACCTTACTTGTATCTGTTGCGAATTCTTGTTGTCGCACTCCTGTCACAACTAGTTTTGCAAGAATGTTTGTTTGACCAGGGTCACCTATCACTCTGCCACAATAGCCACCTGGGATACCGCCCTCAAAGAGGACTTGTCCTAATTCTTTTCCCTCATTTTTCTGAATAAGAGGAAACTGAGTCCACAAGGTCAGCACTGATTCACCAGTACTCACGTCCTGTATTGAAATTTCGTCCGGATTGTAGGCAACTTCAACGGTCACTGCGTTGATACATTCTCCCTGTGTATCTATGCGAACTGGTATATAAAATGTATCTGATAGATTGTGGGTATTTTCTGTAGTATCAAGAAAAATTTGAACTGCATACGTGGTGTAAGGGAACACACCGATACATCCAGCTACCAAAAATAAGCTTATATAACATAGCCTTTGCATGTGTATAGTATACCGTATAACAAGTTAAAAGTTGCATGTTAAATGTTGAAAGTTAACGAACCTGCCTTGCCTGTTCGCCAAAGGCGAACAGGACTTTTAACTTTAAGAACTTTTAACTTTCAACATTTAACTTAAAACTCGCTTATCCCGTCCAGTAGAAGAGTAATATCGAAAAGTCCGGTAGCGACACACTTCCATCTTTGTTTATATCAGCTACCGCGTTTGTAGTGTTCCAGTTAAACAAGAGTATCGAAAAGTCTGTGAGATTTACGACACCATCGTTGTTTAAGTCCGCGGTAAGACCCGTACCTACATCACGTGTCCCCACGTAAAAGTTTGTAATTAAACTGTACCCGCTTTTTAACTGTATATTATCTTCATCTATATAGTTTGCCTTCACTGTGTGAAATGCCTCGTTAGTCAGCTTTGTGGTATCGTATGAAATAGTCCATTCTCCGTTAGTTGAAGCAAGTGTTTCTTCAGGTTTGTCAGCCTTATCCACGTATGCCTGCACCTTTGTGGAAGGTAACGCGCTCCCAGCAAAGGATATGGCGGTCCCTTGAGGAGCTTTCTCAGGAGTTACCGTGAGCGTAGGGGGTATCAAAATTCCAGAAAGCGTCGTCACTGCATTTTGTACCACTTGAAATGTTGCGGCGTACGTTATTGATCGTCGCCCTGCTCTGTCTGCAGCCCAAAAGCCCAACGTGGTAATTCCCGGAGTTTGTTCGGTTAGTGAAAAGGTAAAGTTTGCCGATGAATCTGCCTCAACCACTCGCTCTACTTCGCCATCTCTGAGAACGGTAATAGTCGCTCCTGGGTACGCACGCCCAGCGATATTGAGATTAGTCTCACCGAGGTATTCTATGCCCCCATCTACTGAGGCATCGGGGATACCATCGTCACCTGGGGTCCCTCGTCCACCACCACCACCAGAGCCTCCGCTTCCGCCACCGCCACCTTCCGTCACTGGATCGCTTTCGTTCTGACATGACACATCGCAATAGTCTCCTGCAGTATTGTTTCCATCATCACACTCTTCCCCTTCAAAAGGTTGAATAACGCCATCACCACAGTACTGGCCCCACGCAATACACGAACTACAGTTACGAGTCGCTATCGAAAAAGCATACAGTCCTGAATTTGTACCATCATCACAAAACTCAGATGGAGCAACAATAGAATCCCCACAAACTGTAAGTGATACGGTTGTCGTAGCTATGTACTGAGCTTGTGCACTGTCGGTACGTGCACCTATGTAGAAAAACACAAACAGATAGAAGGACAGGACCAAAGATATTTGAACAAACCATCTTGAATTGACATGCAAGGTATCATACATACATCATAAGACCTGTATTATCTATTATTCCTTCGAGACAGATCAACAACACCATGTGCACCTTGTACCACCCTTCTTGGTTGTGGGTCTGTTTGCCGTGGTCGCTTTGGGTAATCGTCATCCTCATCTTCGTACACTTCTTCACGAGGCAGTCGCCGTGTCGGTTTTCGCCGGCGAGTATTTTTTCTTCGAATAAAGATAACAAGCATACTTATGAGAGCCAGTACAACTATGACTACGGCTGGAATAATAATCGTCAACTTATCAGAGAACGACAACCCATCGATACCAAACCCTTCGTATCCTGCCAAGGTCCCCTGAGGTAAGACGGACAGCGTCAGCTCCCCAGAACGTTTTACCTCATCCTCAAATCGAAATATTGAGTACTTCACAAGGTATGCTCCTGGGGGTAGGCGCGTTGGTATGAACGCCTGGGTATCTCGAGTCTCAAACGGCAGTACTTCTTCAATTTTGTTTACGTTGTAGGACGTTTCAAGTACGACATTTCCTCGACGATCATAAATATCAAGCTGTACTCTCGAAGGTGCTGTAGGAGCGTTACCAGTGTTTTCTATACCCATAGAAAATTGAATTTTTCCAGGGAATTCAAACCACCAAAAACGTCGCGGCTCTTCTGTTTCACTTATTTGTACGCGCTTTACCTCAAAGTCTCGTATCTCATCAACGACCCGTATGTCTACATCTATTTGTGCACCGAGAGCAATAGATACTCCACTCGCAGGGTCTGGAGATAGTGTACGTATACGAATACTTCCTTTATATCTTTCATACGCAGCGTTTTGAGGAACAGAGACGGTGACACGCATAGGTACTTGTTTTTCACCTGCAGGAAGAAGAAACTCATTCCCACGATCTATCGAGATCCACTCCTCAATACCTGGAACATTTATCGTAATCTCTGCCTTCAAGTCTTCAACAGGGTCACCACGTACAAGAATAATTTCCTGTGTGAAGGTAGACCCCTGGGTGAGTTTGTCATTGCGTACGTATGGAGGAGTAATACCAAAACCAGCTAACGCGACACTCGCATCAGTTATGAATATAAACAATACCGCAAGTATTAAAAACCGCTTATACATGAGAAGCTTTCGTTTGTTACTTTCCCTTTCTTTACTACGAAATACAAGGCTACGCCTCAGTACCTATTGTAGCTATAAATCAGGAAATATGATACTTGTATTTGGGCACAACTTGTGGGTAGTATAAGCTATGACCTCCACAGACGACGCACCACAAGGGCATTCCTGTTTTCATAGTCGTTGCACTCCTTGAAAACATGGCTCATTTCATCGTTGCCCTACGCAAAATGTTGTTCACAGTACGACGTGTACAGCTCACAACATTTTGTTCGTTTTCCTAGAACTGCATACGTCTGTGGAGGTCCTAGTATATGTCAATAAGTAAAAAGACCCTTTGAAGGGTCTTTTTTTAAAACAAATGTAAAATATGTCAATTTTACCAAGCTGCGCTCGGAGAAACGACCGCATCAATATAGTTACGTCCAATATAGTCTCCAGCAAAGGTGATAGACGACGGTACTGCTATCGCCCAATAGGTAGCATCTTCTGCAGGTGATGAAGTTGCTGTTGTTTTTGGAATAACTACATCAACCCATGTCGGTGCAGTACTTGTAGAGAGTTCTGTTCCAGCACCATATGCTGTCGCGCTTGCGAGAGAGTAGTGCTGGTACGGCACATAGATAGTGTTGGTTGCAAGTCCAGAACATGTTGGGAATGACACACACATTGCATCACCTGAAAGGTACTCGTCAAGTCCAGTGTTTCCTGTCGCATACACTGTCGTAGAACCTACGTGTGTTGGGTTGTTTTGCCCTGGCTCAAGCGAACCATAGGCGATAGGTGTACCAGTAGCCCTGAAAGATAGGAACTGTGTCATTTCAGAAGTAACTGAGCTTGTACCATACGCTGACACTGCTGAATCATCATCGGTCGCGCGTGACGCTCCTGTCCAGTGTTCTGATACGTATTCACTTCCAACGTCTGTGGGGTCAGCAATATACCACAGTGAAAATGTACACTCCCATTGAACAGTCGACTGTGCGGGACCGGAACAGTCTCCAGGTACTTGGTAGCAGGTTGGGGTGAAGAATGAATTCGTGTGGGTGTAGCAGTCATTAGCATCATATTCACCTGAGGCATCACATCCGAGACCATCTATTCCTCCTTTTCCAGAGCGATATATGTTTATATCTACATCTGAAATCTCATCACCACCACCATCAGCTTCACAACTGTTGTCGTCGAGGACCTCAAACTGTACAACGAAGTTGTCCGTTTGGCCTTCTTCAGTAGTTAACGCAAGGGTGTAATCTTCTGGAGTAGTAGAACCAAATACATCAAATACTGAAAGACTATCGTAGACCACAACTGGAGTTGCATTACCCACAGTCAAAAGCGTGTTTGAACCTTGCGTAGCTCCTATCGCAGGATGCTTGTAGTCATCAACAATGTATACATAGGCCGCATGATCTTTGTCCTGTGCCGGTGGGGTGATGTACCCCTCAGCTGAGACGTTTGAGGCCACAAATGTCGAGCTTGCCCAAAATCCTCCCGCCCCACAAGCTGGAATGGTAGCATCAAAGTCTTGTGCCTTACAGACGTGTAGTTGCATCGTGTCGTCGCCACCGAGTGTATCGGCGTCATCTGAAGTTGTCGTCCATGTCGTAGTCGCCCCTGGAAGTGTCGGTGAATCATCAGCAGCAAGCGTAAAGGTAGGTCTATGGTTTACAACGAAAGGTGAGGAGGTAGCTGTGGCAGCCCAAGGCTCATGAAGACCGTTATACATGGCTGCATTACATCGCGGACTTCCTGCGTTGTTGTCACAAATATAGGCATACCAGTCATTCGATTCTGCCCATGATTCCGCCGTGGTCGTAGATACTTGGGCAGCCGCACCGCTTACCGTCGAGGCGGAAACAGCCCATTGATTAGTCGAGCCACCTCCACATACCGGTGCACCACTGGGAGTTGGGGTTGGGGTACTACTTGCTTTACAAATAAGTAGGTAGTAGTTTTCTCCGTTGCTGTCTGTCGCTGTAGCAGTCCATACAGTCGTGCTTCCTGAGTTGGTGGGGGTAGAAGTTGCAGAAGCAAAGTATTCATACGCCGTTACTGTCCACGCTGGAGGGGTGTTCAATACCGTAACGGTCGTGGTAGCGGTGGACGTGGCTTGCACACTATGTGTACCAGTGTTTTGGACATCTATAAAAGCAGTGAGTAGAAATACAGCAAAAATCGAAAGTGACGCAATAACTGCAAATTTACCTATTCCAATCTTATGCATATGATGGTCTGGATTAAACATACCTATTAAGCTAAGTATATACTAACTGTGGGAGGAACAGGTGCTATTTATGTGGATAAGACTTTGTACTTATTTTACAGAACTTACGCAAACGGATGCAGTTCTAGGAAAACGAAGAAAATGGAGTGAGCTGTACAACGGCGTACAGTGAACGACATTTTCTGAAGTTTGACAACGAAATGCGCCGTTTGCGTAAGTTCTGTCTATTTGTAACGCATCGCGTCAAGTGGATTCAACGCCGCAGCGCGTGTCGCAGGAAAGACTCCAGTCAAAAACCCAACCACGGCAGAAAATCCTGCAATAAAGAGGATAAACACCATTGGGTATGCGAAGAGTGCTACGGACTTACCTCCAAAGTTTGATGCTGCTATGTTTACCATCGTATTTACTGTAAAACCAATACCAACACCTATACCTATTCCTACTACTCCTCCCAAAAAACCCACTACCACTGCCTCAGAGATAAAGAGTATTTTAATATCCTTTGAACTTGCACCCAAGGTACGCATAATACCGATTTCACCGGTGCGCTCGAGCAAGGTAACTGTCATTGTGTTAAACATACCAATAGCTGATACCACAAGGGCGATACCTCCAAATACTGCAAGTACTGCCTGAATACCTTGAAAGATTTTTTTTGCTTGTTCCACCGTTTTGGAAAGAGCAGTCACCCCAAAGCCCTGCGCCACTATTGCTTCCGTCACCGGATCAAGAAACTCTGCATTGTCTACCAATACCTGCACACGCTCATACTCCTCTATCACTATCTGGCTTGCCAGCTCATCGAGGAGTAACATCGCACCTGGGCGACTCTCCTCACTACTTATCCCGACAACGGTGTAGCGTTTTTTTAACTCCATTTCTACCGCTTCACCTCCATCTGATGAGGGTACGAATACACGAAACGATACCTGTTTCCCCAGTGCTGATTCTGGGTCTTCAACTTCAAACAGTTTCAACATCGCGCTCGTTAAAATAACACTTCCTCTGTCCGCTTCTGGGTCTTCTTCAGAAAAAAGGCGTCCTGCAATCTCCTTTGATCCTGTAAATCTAAAATAGTTTGGATTCGCACCTTGGAGGAAAGTATTTCCCGTAAGTCCATCAAAGGTAATGAGCGCTGCAAAACTCGCAAGAGGAGCAGCATCTTGCACACGCTCTATCTCAAGAAAACCTTGTACGGTCTTTGGGTTCAGGGTGACTGAACGTGCCGGTGGTGGTGTAATGTTGAGTGAACGCAATGTATCTCCAAGGACAATCTGCTCCAAGATAATATTCTGCAAACCAAAACCAAGGCCTACCAAAGTCACCACAGCCCCCGTTCCCACGCCCATGCCCAAGATAGTAAGCCATGTGCGAGCCGGGTTCGTTTTGAACATTCGTGTTGAAAGTTTTGCTATATCAGAAACTCTCATCTTCTTTGAGACAACCCCTATTTGTCGGGACGTCGGCTAGATTAATAATTGTCGGCATTTTTAACACATTTTACTCGATAATTTTTAATTTGAAATTCATAATTTTTAATGAATGTATAAATGTTTCATTTTTTTAAATGCAAACTTTTCCCATTTTTTACCTATTAATTTTAAAATTTTTTTCGAAATTTATTTTTACATTTAATAATTAAAAATTCATTACAAATTGTAAATTAAAAATTTCAAATTAATCTGTCGGTATTTTTATTACACATATGAACTATCAGTAGTAGCATACCACTTTAGATGGGACATTCGGTTACTTTTTCTCCTTTTTTGTGAACATGTGAGAAAGTTTCCAGAAAATACCTTTCTCCATTTCTTCAAATTTCTTCGCTTGTTGTGCATGCAAACTGGTGGTATCAGGCTTTGCTTCTTGATGCTGTTGGAAATGCGACACACCCTGTGCTATCAGCTTTTCCAAATATCGAGAAAGGTCGGCGGCTAGGTAAATGTCAAATCCTGCTCCTCCTTCACTCTTTGAAAGTCGCAACTGACGATGAAATTCTTCTCTCGTAATATATCCAAACACTCGTGTCGTAACCATTTTTGTCAGTATTTCAAGAAGTTGAGAATCAGGCTCTACCTTGCATTCCTCTACCATGAACGAATGTATATTTTTTACCAAATCAAAACGTGCAAGGTCGACAATATTTTGATTGTTTGCTGCACGTCGAAAACGGATGATGTCCTTGGACTGTTCAAGTACTTGAAACATTCGTCTTGTCATATCCTGTGCCTGTTTAGGTTTAATTCCACAACCACCTTTTTGATAGTCAGTCGTCAATAGCGCTCCAAATTGGTCTTCAGACAGTACGCCTTCAATCACATGCTGAGTCATTTTTTCAAGGCGTACAATTTGATCAAAGGATAAGTTTTGAGTCAAAAAGTTAATGAGGCTCTTTACCCGCAACTGCTCGGGCGAGTCGTAGGGGTAGATACGAGCAAGCTGTTCTATCTCGGTTACAATACTTTCCCCTGGACGTATTTTAATAATCTGTCGCTTTTCAGGGTTCGGGACAATGCGGTCGATTTTTCCATAGTCGAGATAAAACACCCTATGGGCGTACGGTAAATATTTCGCATCATGGGTAACCAACAGAACCGTCTTTTTGTCATTACGGTTAATCTCCTCAAGTGTGTTCATAACGGCTTCAGCAGATACGAAGTCGAGGTTTCCCACCGGCTCATCGGCAATAAGAATTTCTGGGTCATTCACAAGACTGCGTGCAACAGACACACGTTGTTGCTGACCTCCTGAGAGTAGTCCCGGTCTTTTGTGAGCGACGTGCGCAATACCAAAACGGTCGAGAAGGTCCATAGCACGTCGTTCTCGTGTAATAGGAGGAAAGCCTGCAAATATAAGGGGTAACTGGACGTTATCGAGTACGGTAAGCGATGGAATGAGGTTGAAAGACTGATACATAATACCCATAGTCTTTCTTTGGTACATCACCAAGTCCATTGGTTCAAATTTGTAAATGGAGTCACCTTTTACAATCACCTCTCCCGAAGAAGGCTCAAGAACGCCGAAAATAGAATACAGAAGGGTGGACTTACCACACCCCGAAGGGCCGAAGAAAATGATGTACTCACGGTTTGCAATTTCGCAGGTTACATCTTTGAGTGCCCTAAATTCATTGGACTTCCCAAAGTTATACGTTACATCTACATTTTTTGTGGAAATGATTGATCGCATTCTATTAGATTCTGCCCCCCCACGAGGCGTCGGTTAGATTGATAATTGTCAGTATCTTTATCATATTTCACTGGATAATTTTTAATTTGAAATTTTTAATTTTTAGTGAATGTATAAATGTTTCAATTTTTAAATGCAAACTTTTCCAATTTCTTACCTATTAATTTTAAAATTCTTTTTTTCGAAATTTATTTTTACATTTAATAATTAAAAATTCATTACAAATTGTAAATTAAAAATTTCAAATTAAGCTACCCTCCAATATTCTTTACCCATCCAAACGTTCCCTCAAAGTTTTCAAGAATGATGTCGATGATGCTCTTTTCCTTTTCTGGAGTAAAGAGTACGAAGTCCTCTGAACGTACTGAATTTTCAGAACGATCTTCACATTCTATCCAAAACTTGTACACCGTCGAAGGCAAAAACTCCGTAACCACACGCACATGATCAATAGATGGTTCGGTGTTCATTTCCATTTTTGTGGCGTTCTCAGCCGGAGCCAAACCTTCACTATAGTACATTCCGCAAAAACTTGGTTCATCCGTACCCCAACTTACAATAGTTTGGATTCTTGTCTCTGCTCCTGGATAGAGCGTTGACTCGTTGTTTACACGACTGATAATCGGTGGCTCTTCGTCTCGTATGGTGGTAAAAGTTATGGGATCACTTTCTGACGGCTCACCTTGTTCGTTCTCTGCTTTTACTATAGCAACATACGTCACCCCAAGGGTAAGGTCGGTAAGACGCACGGTCTGAGTCGTAAGAAATTCTGGACTTCCTTCTGAACGAATTTCACCAGTCACTGTGTTTTCATATATAACCGCACCAGCAGCAGGTATGTTGGTTGACCATGCAAACGTTGCTGAGTCCTCTTCAATTTTAACAATTTGCACATTTTCTATTGCAGGGATGGGAGATTTAGTCGTAAATGTCGTATCCTCTCCCGCACCAGAAAGACCAAACTCATCCTCAGATTCAACTTGAAAATGGTATATTGTTGCGGGAGACAAGCCTGTGATAAGTACCTCGTGGGACTTTGTAGAATCCTCTAAGACAGCAACCGTTTGGGCGTAATCGGTTCCATTCCACTGCCCCTCTCTGGAAAATCGCACAATAGAATTGGAATCCCTGCTCGTAGCCCAAATAATCTTTGCTTCAGTTGCGGTAACATCAATAGCACGAGCCAGTCCAATAACTTCGGGTGGACGAAGGAGGTCTTGGGCCTGATTTGTAATTTCTGATTGAATAATCTTCAATGCTTCAGGGTCGGTAATTTGAGAAATAGCATCTGTTGCCTGTCCAACGATAGTTTGCTGAGACATTGAGCTTACCTTTTGAATATCTTTAATATCTTGGAATCCTCCTGTAACAAAGACATAGTCTCCGGAGACTCCTTGGTTTCCTAGTGCATCAGCACTTGAAACACGAAAGTGATATACGGTCGATGCGTCAAGGTCTTCAAGCTTGATTGAGTGTTGCGTTTTATCATACCCTGAGTCACGCATGATTCCATAATGAGGCTGTTTACCAAAGTTGACAATTGAATCAGCAGCTTTGTTGGTTGTCCATACTATCGTTGCCGAATCCTTCGTACTTGTTGCTAACTGTACACCAGTGATTGTGGGAGGATCATCAGCAAAAATACGCTTTGTAGAAAACGTGAGGACTGTACCTACAGCAATCAAAAGTAAAATAAAAAAGTACGAATATTTGCTCATATAACGAGCTTGGTTCCCGCATTAATTATGTTTTCGCAAAAACCAAAGAACAATCGAAAAAGAACCGAGCACAACGAGTAGAATTGCCCACCATGGATAGTAATAATATGTTGATGGTCGAGTGCATGCCGCATACGTTGAAGGATTCCCATCACAATATTTGTCTGACTGAAACAATAGTATACCAAAACTAAGCATAGCTATACCTAAAAACAAACGACTTTGTGCAGCAATCGTAGCGAAGTCTGTTTGTATTTTGTCTCGAAAAAATAACGCACCAGCAGTTACAAGCTGTAGAAGCAAACGTACTATACGAGGACCTCGACGTCTCCTTTTACTTTTTACTTCATGCTCATTCATTGTATTCCAAGTATACAAGAATATCCTAGGATTCTCTACCCATTTCACTGAATTAACACTTAAAATGAGTATGGTAAAATGATAGCAGTATTGTAGGTAAAGTAGTACATACTCTATCAATCTAACTTGAATGCTTATGAAAACGAAACACCTTCAACCCGTAACTACGGGGGCTTATAGTTTGACAAATGTCCAAGCACTTTTGTCGTATGCAAAGAGTAACTCTCTTTTTTCAGCATGGTTTGCTGAACTCCTCCGAAATTCAGGGATTGTGCCACAATTACATAGTTCCACTATAGAGCCACAACAATCCATGCTCGTTATACGAGACGAGCACCGTGCGGTGAGGAGAGCACTATGGTTGACTGACGCCATAGCAAACAGACGAATCCAAAGTCACGCACTGGCAGCACAAACACTTGCTTCCTGGGTACACGAGCAAGAACGGGACGCGAGACAATTCATTATTATGGGTCTTAAATATGGCATCATTGATTATGGAATAATAGGACATCCTAAAAGGCGCAACGAACCCATACATATACTGATACGAGAAGATGTATCCAAAAGAATCTGTACTGTGGCGCAAGTCTGCACAAAACTAAGTGTGGGTATTGTTGAACAAGGACTTATTGCTGCCCGAGGAAATGCACAGCATCTTGAACCGGAACTCAGTGACTGGCTGTTTGGGGATAAACCAACTTCTCTTCTTACCTCACCAAAGTCAACACTGGAATCTATCCATTCCGCACTTACAAACGAAAACATTCCTTTTTCCTACCTTCAGGATGCACAAGGAATAACGCACCTCGCTATAACACCCGCAGTACGCTTTCAACAAATTCCTGACTACGAAAATCTTACGCCGTTAGATTAAAACTCACCTAGACCTAACTAATATCTGCGTGAAATAGTACTTCCAATAAAAACTCCCATTGCACAAAGGAGTGCGAGCATCATACCTAATGCAAAAAGAAAATGATTCCCTGATTGTTTGGTTGCCTGTTGTAAAAATACTGAGGCAGTAAATAAGTTTTTCTCGCCACGTTCTAATTCAACAAAATTGTTTTCTGTTTGGACTTTGCTTAAACGAGCACAGAGTGGTGCAATTGTTTGTGGTTCCATGTCTGGAAACGCGGAGTGCGTCGCACGAACGTGCGATATGGCCGTATCAAGCACCATACCCCGCTCAACCAACTCTATCATTTCAGACTCACCGACATACATATCTCTGGTGGATTGTGTCGTGTACACCACATCATCTTCATCATTAAGAAACTCAAGATACCATTGCTGTTCATAGTTATTTTCTATAACTTCTGCATTATTGTAACTTGCGAGCTCTACGACGTAGGTACCGACGTCGACCTCATGCCTAACAAAACTCTCAGCCTCTTCTATCTCCTTGTTAGCATAGAGAAATAATTCCTCACGTGTTGCCGTGCCGTTACGAGTAAAATCGATTACTACACTTCCCACCTCTGGAGTAAAGGGGCAGTGTGGTGCATCAGTGACAGCTTTCTCAAAAAGATGTACATTATCTTCAATCTCTGGAAAAAAAGAACTATTTCTACTTTGAGAAACGTCCACTCCGCCAAAGTCGTACGTAATTACGACTTTTTCCGGACGTTGTGTCACCTCTCTCTGATGTATTGACTTTTCCCCCTGCTCAAGCACGGTAGCCACCAAACCCGTATTGTACCCATGTATTGTGAGCAAACACGTCATCATAAATGCTACGACTGTGCTTACTACAGCAACTTTTGGTGCAAGTGATTCAATACTATTTTTCATACTATAGTTATAACGCCACAGCTACAAATGTAGCAAACATGTCTTCTACCTCTTTCTTTTTTACTACAAGCTCAGAATACAACTGTTCAAGTGTACTAAACCTTTTTTCCGTTTCAGCAGTTGCACTATTTAACTCTGTAATATGTGCTTGTGAAAGCTCCCCTTCATCGACAAGTATCCGTGCGAGTATTGCATAGGTCTGTTCATTATTTTTGGAAAGAATCGAAGTTATGTTTGCCGAAAGTTCCGCTCGCTTCCGAGCGGAAATAACAATCTTCTCCGCTCGGGTGCGCAAATCTATTGAAGAAAAGATTCTTGATGCATTATCTAATTCTTGAAGTACCTCATACAGTTTTGCCTGAGCAGTGTGTGCTTTATCAATTTCTTGTTTTAACGTATTGAGGTTCGTAAGTGCAAGTTGCGCTAAGTTTGCTCGATGTGGTGCATCCATCTCCTTCGTTAGAATGGAATCAAGTAAAGTTAGTAATTCTGCTCGATCAACATTTCCCTCAGTTCCTGGTAGATGAACGAGTTGTTCTACTTCTAGCGCTGTCTCTTCGTAATCAACATAGTAATCAATAAACGCCACTGAAATCTCCTGCTCTCCTTCAAAACCACCGTAGTACAGCCACAAAAACGTTCCCCCTCCCCCAAGTAGGATTGCTAAAACTAATGTGATAAATATGCGCATACAATATATATAGTGTTAATCACCTATTGCATAGAAAGTATTCCTTCCAAAGTGCACGACTCCTTCCGTACCGCTTGGTACATATAGACCCCAATACAAGTCATCGGTAACCGGCGTCGTACTCGTCGGTTTTGGCAAATCAACCTCAAAGGTATTCGCTGTGCCGGAGAGTGCTGAACAAATGACACAGCTTGAATATGTAAAGGTAGAGGTTGAAAACTTTTGATTTGCTACAGGTATAGCAGAAGCTACTCCTCCCGTCATATCGGTTCCTTCAATATCAATATCAACATCATCATTGCCTGTGTTTTCGAGTGTACTTGTAGCATTTTTATTTCCCGTATCCTCCGCCAATCCAAGACTACCGTATTCTATATCGCCAGTTACCATTGAAAGTCCCCAGAGCGTATTCAGGTCGACACCCATTGAAGTCGTAGTCGCCTCGTTGTTTGTGGTATCAACTACAAACACTTCCGCTTCCCAATGCTGTCCTTCAAAATCGCTTCCTGCGTCGGTAGGTTCAGCAAAATATTGAATATTCGCAGTACAGGTAATAGTACACGACGTACCCGCACAATCAGTGAGCGGACACTCAAGTGAACTGAGTTGGTAGCAGTTGTTATCGTTAGCTGTGCATGTTGCTCCAAGTCCCGAACGGTACACGGTACTTGATGCATACAAAATATCCTCCCATCCGTTCAAGTCACTCACCGTGCCAGTCGCAACAATAGCTGTCGTTTCTCCTTCTACCAATGCGATAGAATGTTCTTCATTCAGCGACCAATCTGTGATCACTGGTCCGTACTTCGCAGTAACTTCTGCAACTTGCTGATAGGAGTCGAGCTCGAGTCCACCATTTGAGGTACGCATACAGTAACTGTCAGCAGTAGCGTACGGAGTAAGTTCGACTGCATACTCGACTTCCGTCATGTGTCCTTGGTCAAGTGTCATGCCCGTTGTTTGGTTGCTCGGACTCTCAATCAAATAACCCATCGTGAACGGCAGATATGTTTCCGACGTGAGAAGTTGTTGTGTTGTCTCACCATCTGAATACTCAGATGTCGAGACGGTGCATATCGGACTGATGCCACATCCTGCTTGATTGGGCACATCATCAAAATCAACACTCGGTACCGCTGCACAGGTTCCATATCCGGTACGGTCGGCATACTGAAGACGCCACTGTTGTCCGGTAATCTGTGGTCCTGAATTCTCAATAGAAAATCGTACGCGGAATACTTCTTCTTGCGCTTGACTATATGCGGTATCCAAGTCTGCTTTCCAACTTGCACCATCTGCTCCCTGCTCAAGACCAACAGTTGCTACTGGTTCATTAGCAGTGTATGGTCGAGCAGTATAGAAATCCCAAGCACCGTTTTGACCCCAGAACGAGAATCCCATTCCCCCACTTGTGTACGAAGCATCTGTTACACTCGTGGTCGCAAACAGGGTTCCTGCACTATTGTACACAGAAACATATATAAGATTATTTGTGTACCAATCTACCTCGACGGTATACCACGCACTCGACCAACTCACAGTCGATGAAGCAAGTACACTACCAGACGCATCGTTACTCTCAACATCTTTAGCAAGGATAAGTTTGTCCGAAGGATACTGGTCAAGACATACGGCATAATTTTGATTATTACTACCGGGGGTCTGAACGCCAAAGAGTGTACATGGTTCATCATCTTCCGACGCATCCACATACTGCATAAATCGAATAGTGCTTCCTTGTCCAAACGTTGTCCCTGTTCGATAAATACCATCAATAGTAAAGTTTGCCTCGTAACCTGCTCCCGCCTCAAGAACATATGATCCCTCAGCACCCGCGTTTGCGACCACATCGAAATAGCCTGTATCCCCTGAATATTCACTGATATTATCGTCTTCAAAATCATCAAACATGGTAAAGGTTGCTGCTCCATTTTCTCCATTTGTCGCAACAGCATTACCATAGTATGCAAACACATGTGTTGAACCGTTTGCAGGAATACTTGGAATCTTTACCCAAACCGTAGCGGTGGCACTCGTTGTATATGACTCAACAAAGTACGGTATTGATGTGGTACCCGAGCTGTCTGTAAAACGAAGGTCGGTCCAGTCATTTTGCATATCGCTATCATATGGCATAGCGATTCGTACGGCACCATTTGTAAGTGGTGTGGCATTACTATTTGTGACATTGACACGCACACGCTTACTCCAGTCAGCGTCGTACCATTCAGAGTTTGGCGCCCCACCTCCACCATTATCAGATCGGAAACGGTAATGGGACTGGGAAACCTCAAGACACGTACTATCATCCCACCTAATGGCTCCACAGGCATCAGCTCCATCAGAGTCATACGCTTCACCGTCTATCTCTCCCATATGTCCTTGGAAATCCCAAAAATTCGAAGTATCTCCATTTCTCTGCACGTTAGTCACACCAGAAACACCGGACGTTGTTCCAAAACGTGTACCGAGAATTATCTTCGTCGGGTTTTGATCTATGGTTGTTGAAGCAACTTGGAGTAAAACTCCACCTGAAGTTCCACGTTCAAAGTCACCGTATGAAAGTGAGGTTACT
>LCCS01000005.1 GCA_000998045.1 Parcubacteria group bacterium GW2011_GWD2_42_14 | reverse complement strand
GTGCCGTACTACAACGAGAGACGACTCCATATGGGGATTGGTCTCAAGGCACCAGTGCAATTATTAGACAACTGCGTCCAAGGTATTGATTAGATTACGATAATAACTTTTCAGCTATTTTTACTCCGCCATAGATGCAACACCTTCCTCTATCGTTACGACAGGCACATCATTGTTCACTAAGTAGTCAATAATAGCGTTAAATACAGCGGGTTTCGTGTTATATCGTTGGTCGTGCTCATCCGTAATTTGGTGAAAGGTGAGTATAAGCCATTGTTTGTTTGCAAGAGCATTTTGTACCCATGTTTGTACTTGTGCCACCGTAGTATTTATCTCTACTGACTGACGAGCAAGTTGGTAATGATCAGATGCAGCGGTGACATTACCATCAAGTGTAGAGCGTCCCGAGGTAAATCCTGCATTTCGTACGACGTTTATGGTAGTTTGGTTGTACTCACCAAACGGATAAGCAAAAGCTTTCACAGTCTGAATACCCATGGCGTGTAAATCATCACGAGATCCAGCTATTTCGTATATCTGATCACTCTCTGAGAGTGAGGTGAGATGAGCGTGTGTGCGTGTGTGAGCACCTATTTCATAGCCTTTCCCATACAATTCTTGTACTTGAGCACGTGACATAAATCCCACGAAACCATAGTCATACATTTGACGGGTGGTAACGTAAAACGTTGCGGGCAAGCCAGAACTGTCCAGCTTCGGTACTGCATTGGTGTATTGGTTCCTCCACGCATCATCAAATGCGAGAGTTACAGCACCGGTATTGAATATGCCAGTGTTTGAATTCCCGGTTTTTACGAGTGAAGCGTTGTCGATAGTGAGCGTTCCAATTTTGTTGAGAAGGTGGAACACCCGTACGTGTGTGACACCAATCGGCACAGCAATATTAGCCGTCATTTCCCAGAAACCGTTCGTAGGAGGCGCAAGTGATATATCAGCATAACTTACAGATCCGTTACTGTGTAGGTACTGTACCGTGAGATAGGTTGTTACGTTTGAGGAATATGCATCAGTATAGGTATAGGTACCAGGTACTACTGGAATATAGTCCGTATACCATTTTGCATCTCCGGATGAGCGAGTGGTCATTGTAACCTGAGCTGCCTTGCTACCACCTACTCCAGTCACAGGATACGAGAACGAGCGATTGTTGGTGCCCCATCCTCCTTTGTACCAACCAAACGGGAGTGCACCTGATACTTGTTCAAAATCACCGTTCAGTACAAGGCCAGTATCGCTACCTCCTCCGCTTCCAGGGATTACTTCCTGAAGAGAGTACTCGTCAGTCGTTAGTGCTCCAATACCCTTGAGTAAGTGAAAAATAGTAAGTGACACAACACCTTGAGGGACTGTGAATCGAGATGATGATTGTGTAAATGTGGACGAAGGAGGAAGGACGGTAAGTGTTGGATACAAAAATGTTCCATCTTGTTTCTTATATCTGATGGTTACAATACTTTCACTTGAAGAAAGGTAGTAATCGGAAAACAAGTATTCTTTACCTGCAGTGACAGGAACATCGGTAAAGTACCATTTTGCATCACCTCCTGTGTAGTTTGTTACCTCAACCTTACCAGCCTTTGGACTTTGAAAACCTGAAACAGGGTATGAAAAAAATCTGTTGTTACTACCATATCCACCCTTCAACCATTGTAATGGATTACCCGAGCTGTCAGTATTTTCCCAAGAAGGATTCTGGATTAAGTTAGGACCAAATGATTCTGCAAGACTTTGTGTGACCAGAGTTCGTTGTAAAGCGGGCGTCTCTGTAACCTCGGTGTCAGCTATAGGTAATATTTTATCCACTTCCGGGTTTGTTGCTGTTTCAACATTTGGTATAGCTATATTTACTTTTTCTGCAGCATAGAGTGCAGGTGGAAAGAAGGACGTAATAGCAAAAATGCTAAGGAAAAAAATACCACCAAAGGAATGGAGTGGTTTTTTAGCAGGTCGGCTGCAAAATCGCAATGGTGAATTATTCATGATAGGTTATGTTATCTGTGTAAGTTATATAAGGGTTTCCGCATAGTAAACGATGGGTAGTGAAATTCGTGTGAAGATTGTAGCAAAAAGAACTTGCATCTACGCAATAGAGAAAAAAGAATGTGAAAATTATCACTTTAAAGTGTTGTTTCTTGCGGCAGTTCCGAAGCGGTGTAACTTTTTTCGACGGTAATCGAGAGAGAACAAAAATGCCTAGGAAAGTATTTCCTAGGCATTTCCTACAAATAATCGTTTTATTAGGAATCTGAGAGTGATGTACGTATAAATTCCTTTATTTCTTTTATTTTTTCATGATCCTCTGGTGTCACCGTATCTTCAAGTTCGTTCATGTCTTCTTGTATCCAGAGAGCAGTGATTAGCTTACTGAGCGGAACTTTTTTTGCGTCTTGGACGAGGATACTTGCTGTTGCTACCTGACTATGTGGACGTCTTTTGTTGTAATCACGCTCACTCGAGCGCAAAGCTTCTTGTGCATCGCCAATATGTAAAATAATCTTCTCAATGTCCGCTGCGTCGGTAGATACAGCGATAGTTTCAGAGCTCGTAGGAGTGGTACGCTCTTCTTTCTGGTAGTTGTGGACTTGACCAGCAATGTCTGCTTCGGCGTGTAAACCTTCCCTTTTGAGAGTGTTCCTCGTATATTCCTCGTGAAGATTAAAAATTTGACGAAGCGTCAACTCTGGGGATATACCCCTTTTATTTAGCTCATCTATCTTTTCCGGAGGAAGAATAGAACTCGCAGGTTCTTTGGAGGATTTGTTTAAGTCGTACTCAGACATAAATTTTTCTGAATCAAAATTTTTTGTTACTGGTACGAGCTTTCCAGTATCAGAGTAGACGGTGTGTACGTGTTCAGGATCGGAACCCGCGTGCGTGAGGGCATGCCAATCTCCAGGTTGTACGACATGGTTCATAACTGACTCAGGGATATCTAGTTTTCCAATGTCATGGAATAGTGCTGCTCGATAAAACTCATTGAGAGAGCCCGCCTCTTTTTCAATACGTTTTGCAATTGTTTCAGAACCAATGTGTATACGCTCAATTTTGGAACGGATTAGTCTATACGTTTCAACACTGTGTGTCGCGAGCTCCGGAGAATATAAAGATATCATGGTGAGGTATTCCCAATCCTTCTCAGTCATAAATACAGCAGACTCCAGTGATTCCCCGTACCGTTCTTTTGTGCGGAGAACTTGTTGTGGCATTAGACCTTCTTCTCGAAGAGAACGAAGTGCATTTGAAAATTCAAAATCACGTACATACGACTTTGCTCGTGTGTCTTCATGGAGTTCTTCCTTAGAGGGGGCTTGGTCTACAGGAAACACTTCTTTGTTCATATGAATATAGTATGAAGGTTTGAAAAAATATTACAAGAGGGGTTTTTAAAAGCGCTATGTTGTGTGGGTTTTGACTATTTACATTTTATCTTGAGTGTGTTTTAAAATAAACTTTTTTGAAATACGTCTGATTGAATGTCGGGTGCCTTTGAAACTAGTTCTACGTTACCTAGTTGCAAGAGAGCCTCTTCAGAAGAAACATTTGAGAGTACTTCCCATATTTTGACCATAGCTAGGGTATCGAGTGTACAATATTTTCTCATATCTTCCATAATAATATCTTTTTTGTTTTGGTTTTTGCCACCAAATATGGTACTCATCCATGTGTTTTGTGCGGTCGCCCCTCCTTGTATGACGAGGTCTTTGTAGCTTAATTCAGGAACTAGGACCGGCAAGACAGCTTTGATGGAGGCGCTTCCAAAAAAGTCTTTATCTACAAACCATCCTTCACTGAATGGTATCATTAAGTCCACTATCCTGTCGTTGAGTGCATACAAAAATTCACGATGTTCCGGCACGAAGTTTGCAAGGGTCACATTACAACTTTTTTCAAAGTTTTGATACCACACCACGACAGATCCAATACTGCCGATGTCGGACTTCAATTGCTTCACGAGATGCTGGACTGGAGAGGAGTTTTCCGTATGTAAAAATTCTCGGTGCTCGAGTGGTGCAAGCGGGTCGCGAAGTATGTGTAGCGAGTACTGAAATGGCACCTGTTGGTAGGGTCGCATGCCGTCAAAAGGGGGGACGACACTTGCAAGAGTTTCGTAATCAAAAAAGTAGAGAGGATACTGAAAGGTCTGGAGGAATGTTTCTATCTCGTCACGCTTGATGATGCGTGTTCCCATTTGCGTAGCCTGTACTTGGTACCGTTGTTTTACGGTCAAGTTCTCATCATCTGGTATATCCGCTATGGTTTGTATACCCCCGTCTTCCAGTTCTCCTATCCTCCGAGCTCCTGGACTGCAGAGCTTATAGATATTGTAGGGGTCAAGATGGGGTTGTAAAATAGTGTAGATTTCCATCCATGCTGCAAACGACCCCAAACGTGCATGGCGAGGCGAAGGATCAGGCATGGTGTGTGATGCCATAACCGCTTTCGCATCCTCAATATCTATCATAGTTTGAGGAAGTATTGTTCGGACTGCAGAAGTGACTTCCGTTATGTCAGTAATTTCTTCTGGAGGAATAGTTCCATTTCTCACATACTCATTGTTGACGTGGATAACAAACATGCTTTCGATACTGAGACCAGAGCTCTCGAGAACAATTGTTTGAAAAGCAAGATCATGTTCGTGTTCCGGTTTAGCCTTTGTGCTCGACTTTATTTCATAAAGGTTGTAGGTCCCATTTTCATTTCGTTCTAGGACATCAAAGATGCATGTAATCCCCTGTATTTCTAAACGCCCCTGAAAGAGTACTGGCACCTTTTCTTCAAGTGCTCGTTGCGTGGTCTCGGGAAGAGCCCAGTATTTCTTTCCATCAAACTTTCCGTTCGTTTTGTAACCTAGCGTTACTCCTTCAGGAAAAAGCTGTTCTGCATACGTTTCAAATAAATTTCCCGCATCAAAGATTGCCTGAGTATTGTCATCAACTTCAGGTAGAATACTTTTGTTATGTTTTTCGAGCCAGAGCCATGCAGGATGTCGCAAGTACAGAAGAAAGTTTGATTTTGAAAGTATCATATGGCTCTCATGAGAAAATTCTTTATCGTAAATAACAAATGCATTGTACCAGTTTAAGAAGATGCAAACTACTCACTTGAACTAAATCAGCCCCACACACAAGACGGTGTGAGGCTGATAGCGTTTAAGACCGCTGGCTCGATAAGTAGGTGAGGTTTCTCTGTATGAGAACTATGCGAATAAGTGTGCATAGAATAATAACACCTGATGCACGTGCTCCGAAGTGTGCCGCATGCTCTTCTCCAATATGTACAAGAAGAAAATAAAATGTGCACGACCATAGAGCAATCTTAAGTACCGTTTTTATCGATGCTATGATTCCGATGTGGTCTCGAACAACATGTCTATCAAGTAGATTCTGGGCTTCCTTGTCGTGGTTGAAGTAGAATTGTGCAATTCTAAATAGTGAAGCTCCTGTAAACAGAATCATAACGGAGTAGTAAATTGCCAAAGCTACTGTTTTTACCGGAGCGAACTCCGCCCACACATCGGCTGCTATGAGTGCCAGCGCAGTGAGTAGGACTACATTCAAAGCAATATTTCTCTTGTCACGCAATGGAGTTTTCGTCCACGTCATTCTCAAGAGCACCTTTTTATTCCAATTGATAGGTAATTTCTCTAAAATTTCAGTATCAAGATTGCTGAGATTATCCATGGGCTCCTCCTTGGATGTGTTTTAACAATTACTAATATAGGTTAACAATTCTATTCCCAACATAAAATAGTTTGTATATAAAGTCAACGCGTGATAGTGCATCTTGACTCTGCTTTTCTGTCTGGGAAATTCGTTTTTCCCTGCCCTTCACTGGTACAATAGCCTTATGGTACTTCGCTCATTGCGAGTTGGGTTTTTTTTAATGGTGCGGTATGTACGCCATGGAAGCTCGTGGGCGTCACTCCTTATTATTACCATCATGTTCTTAACTTTTTTGAATGTGATTGTCGTACGTGGCGTGCTGGTAGGGCTTCCAGTCGGTGCAAGTATCTCTTATGAAAAGGAATATTCTGGTAGCGTGCTTATCACCCCACTTCCCGATCAGAGACATATTGATAGGACCAAATTGGTGGAGAGCACTCTTACTTCAATCGAAGGGTATCGTGCGCACTCTGCTCGGTACCTTGCTTCAGCTGTTATACGTGCCAATTACGAACGACCACAAAAAGAAACACGTTTGCCAGATCAGGTAGGGACAGCAGTCGTGGGTATTGACCCACTTCTAGAGGATGAGGTGACAGGGCTTCGTGATCTTGTTGTGGAGGGTACGTATCTCACGGAACATGATGAAACAGGAGTCCTGCTCGGCAGTCAACTTCTAGAGCAGTATGCTGGAGAAACTCCAGAAGCAGGAGGTACGCCCGACACGACAGGTAGTTTAGAAAACGTTGTTCCCGGAAGTGAGGTACGTATCACGATCGGTGAGGTAGTGGGGACATACACAGTTCTAGGTATCGTAGAAGGAAAGGTTGGTGAAAACAGTAGACGTATATATATGAACGGAGAACGACTCCGTAAGATTCTTGGTGGAAGTATTGATAAAAAAGATGAAATAGCAATTGACCTCATGCCTTCAACTTCAGTTGATGGATACGTAGCGAAGCTCAACGCATCCGGAATAGGAGAGTACGCTATCGTGCAGAGCGCACAGGATTCACAGGGACAATTTCTCGATGATATTACGCAAACGTTTGACTTGCTCGGTACGGGTATAGGACTTATCGGTATAGTGGTTGCAGCTATTACCGTTTTTATCATGGTGTTTATTGTTGCACTTAACAGACAGAAACAAATCGGCATTTTGAAAGGCATAGGTATTAATCGCCTAGCGATTGAGAGTTCATATGTATTTCTATCAATACTCTATGCGCTTGTCGGCATCTCTTTAGGACTACTTGTACTTTATTTTCTGATTACCCCCTACATCACTGCACACCCCATTGATTTTCCTTTTGCGGACGGTGTGCTTGTGGCACCGTGGAATGATACATTTGTGCGTAGCCTGATTTTGATTGTAACGACACTTTTTGCCGGATACATACCCGCTCGTATGATTGTGCAAAAAAACACCATTAACGCGATTCTTGGACGCTAGTACTATGGAAAAGAAAACAGTTATTGAAACAAAAAAACTCGTGAAGTGCTACATGGTAGGCGAAGTCGTTACCCGCGCGCTTGATAGTGTTTCTATCAGAATCACTGAAGGAGAGTTTGTTGCCATTGACGGCAAGTCCGGTTCAGGAAAAAGTACACTGCTCCATCTCTTAAGTTTGCTCGATAAGCCTACCGAGGGGGGTGTGTTTGTATATAACGAAGACACCTCACATTTTTCTCGCGAACAACGTGTCGCCATTCGTCTTTCCACATTCGGCTATGTGTTTCAAGACTACGCGCTCATACCCGAACTTACCGCGCTCGAAAACGTTATTCTTCCACACTTCATGCTCACGGGGAAGTTTGATGATTGTACGAAGCATGGCACCGAGTTACTGGAGCAGGTTGGTCTAGGAAATCGTTTGCACAACAGACCAAGTCAGCTCTCAGGTGGTGAACAACAACGTGTCGCTATTGCACGCGCCCTCGTAAATTCTCCGCATGTACTTTTTGCTGATGAGCCAACCGCAAACCTTGATTCCGATACGAGTGAAAATATTTTATCCATTATTATGGAGCTTCATGCACAAGGTCTCACCGTTCTTATGGTCACCCATGAAGCAGAGTATGCACGGCGTGCGGGTCGGATTGTTACCCTTGCTGATGGTCAGGTGGTAGAGTAAGTTAATTACCTTCCTGTAAGCCAGTACATCGCCAGTTTATTTCTGCGGTATTCGTTTCTTCGCTTACAACACAAGCAGAGTTGCACCCTTCACGAGTTGCATTGAGGTTGGCATCGTACCACCACGTTTTTGTACCACTGTTATATGATGGATTAGACAACGCCTCACCCCCTTTTACGCAGGTCTGTTCGGCTATAGTCCGAGCTTCAGGTTCACTCAACGTGTTTGCAGTTTCTGTATCTTTTTCTTCGCCAGAATCAGAAGGTGATGAGGTACACACGTGGTATCCAATAAAAAAGACGGGTAGGGTTAGTAAAAGTACGATGAGTTTAGAGCTATTTTTCATAATTGTTTGGTTTTTTTATTTATCTTCGACGTAAGATTACCACAGTATCCAGTATAGACACATACCTTGTTGTACACGTGTTTATGGTACTATTTTCCATATGTTAGAAAATTTTTTGAAAGCACCTATTGATACCGATTGGTTTCTTGCTAAGTTTTATGAAGTACTTCCTAACATTGGAACTGCGCTGGCTATACTTGTCGGGTTTTGGATACTCTATTTGTCCACACGAGGCATACTACGACGTATTCTTATTCATGCAGATTTCAATGAGACACTCATTCGTATTTTGATACAAAATATCTACCTCGGTGTTCTTATGGTTATTGCAGGCATTATGGCACTGAGCCATCTTGGGGTAAATGTGGTTGCTGCAACAGCAGGATTTGGTATTGCGGGTATCGCAGTAGGTTTCGCAGCTCAGGATGTGTTAAGTAATATTATTGCAGGGTTTATGATTTTCTGGGATAAGCCGTTTCGAATTGGACAATGGGTCACAGTCGCTGGTGAGTATGGAAAGGTTGATGATATAACCCTTCGAACAACACGTATTAAAACGAGGAATAATACGTTTGTGGTTATTCCCAATCAAAAAGTTATCAATGAGGTACTTATCAATCACTCTCGAAAAGGGATGACGCGTATCAATGTGAAAGTGGGAATCGCGTACAAGGAAAGTATTGATAATGCTCGTACAGTGCTTCTAGAAGAAGTTTCCAAAATTGATAAAATTCTCACGCACCCTGCCCCTGAAGTTATAGTCGAAAGTCTTGGAGATTCAAGTATCAATCTGGTCGTTCAGGCATGGGTTGCCGATGCAGAGGACGAGATGTTTGCACTTTTCACAATCACAGAACAGAGTAAAAAAGCTCTTGATGCCGCTCAAATTCAAATACCTTTTCCGCACATGCAAATATTTATGGAGGGGACTCCAAGTGCTGGACAGTAGAAAAACATCGATTCTCGACGTCGATTGCAACGTCGATACCGACGTCGAACCTACAAAGATATTTCAAGGGCACCTTCTCCACCGTTTTCGAGCTTTGCATAGGTGTACGTATATCCTTGTTCAGTCAGAAAGTTTTTTATAGTTGTAGGAAGTACGGCAATACCTTCGGGTGAGCGTAACCCTTTTCCCACGATAATGCGGATACGTACCCACCCCTCCTACCGCACCTCGCGCTTCATGTGCGGTGCATCCATGCAAATCAAGCTCAGCATCCGCGATGGGGGGTGCATAGTATGCTTTGTTTCGTCTTTTTCCTCGCCTCATTAAGTTGGTTATACCATACTATGCAGGAGTATAAAGAGTTATTCAGTCGCCATTATAATGCGTCCACATGTTTCTTCTGAAGCTAGCACCACATCAAAAATATCGTCTATTGCTGGCTCAACAGCGGAAAGTGTACTTCTGTCTTTACGTTCAACAGACACGTCTCTGCTATGTGATTGGAAAACACTTGCGACTTCGCACTGCGTCACTGCTTCTACAACACGTTCCCAAGCGAGAATAGTTGCGAGTGCTTGTGCTTCGTTTTTTTCAATAAGTAGTTTTCTATCAATTTTCGAGATTTTTTCTTGTACATGCTCAGGAAATATATTTTTGATATCTTCGGCATAGGATGCACCGTCTCGTGGAATCTCATGTGAGAATTCTTGAAGAGCGTAGTACGAAAGTTCATTTGGGTACTGGATTTTGACTGGAATCGAAGACCCACTCAATGACACCAGTGTACCGTTTTCAATACTATATTCACCACAATGAGCCCATAGGTAGAGTGGAAACAGCGGAGACTCTGGATCAAGATTTTCCAATGTGCACACGGTGTGACTTCCTTCCTTCGTGTGCCAGCTAAATGTTTTTTGGGTGAGCAGATACTGTTGAATAGTTTGTTCCAATTGCGTGTTTCCAATAACTTCCTCCGTATCGTCTTTCGTCTGTAGGGTTATGTGTGCAATAAACCACCGATTTCCTCTGTCTCGTCTTTTTTCGACAAGCAGTGTGATAGGTTGTGTGTGGACTATTGTACCGTCGCTCGTTACTTCCTCCACTTCTCCAGTGACTCGTGTGGTGTAACGGGAAAGGTCTTCAGTAGTAGTGATACGTATACGATGAGGAAAAGGGCTTGAAGTTAATCGCCCAGGAACTTGGGTTGGGTCTTCTAAGGCGTCTGCGACCAACTCGGCAATGAGAACTGGTGACGTAACCAGTGGCCCATAGTGTTCTTCCATTGCTTGTGTTATTTCTTCTTGTGTACCAAGGAGCGGTATGTGTTGCATGTGTGATCCGAATGTTTCCACGAGTTCGCGTATATCTTTTGTGCGCTTTGCATCAACGTAATATATGAAGGCAAGATACACGACACTGAGAAGAAGAGCTGTGCCGAAAAGGATAAGGATGTGTTTTGAGTTTTTAAAAATCATAAGAAATTTGTTATACTGCGAGACGTAGATTCATTGTAACGTACACCACCTTGTGGTTCTTAGTAACAGGTGCATACTTTAACACCATATGACAACGCCACCCCGAAAACCTTATTTTTACGCCACACTACTTAGTATAGGTATTGTGGTTGCAATTGCACTGTACCTTTTTGTTTCCTCACTAGATCAAGAGTCTGAAGGCGAAATAGCCTGTACTACAGAAGCAATGATTTGCCCTGATGGAACAGGAGTTGGGCGCACAGGGTTAGCGTGTGAGTTTGCGCCGTGTCCAAACCAAGAAAGCTTTACAGGGGAGCTTATTGCACAAGGGGATCAGTATGTACTTTCAGTTGCGTCTCCTCTTACTGGTATGGGTGAAGTGACCTACGCACTACCGCTCATCATACGTGATGTGGCGGAAGCGGAAGCATTGCTTGGCAACATAGTTACTATAACAGGCACATTTACCACAGGTAACACACTTCGCGTAACTACTCTTACTGGTGCTGAAAACCAACCAAATGAGGCTGGTGTGGCACAAGGGACACTTGCAGTAGGTGAGTCTGCACTCATAGGTGCGGTGCGTATTACTTTCGGTGGAGTGGAAGGTGATTCGCGTTGCCCTATCGATGTAGAGTGTATCCAAGCTGGAGCCCTTACGGTGAGTGTCACACTTGAAAGTGATACTGATTCTCTCAACACTCTCATGATGTCCGATCAACAACCTCAACCTTTCGACGCGTACGAGGTTTCTATTGTCAAAGTTTCCCCTGAAGCTGTGTCTACAAAAGTCTTAGGAGCTGCGAATTATCGGGTGACGTTTCAAGTCGCTCCACTTCCTGGTGTCGATAGTGCGTTTGAGGAGTATATCCGTGCAAACATTGCTAGTTTGAGCCCTGCTAAGGCGGTTCTTGGAGGAACGTTTTATATTACCTCAATACGACAAACAAGTGATACCAGTGCGATTATACAGTATGAAGACGGGCACATCGCACTGACGGCGGATGTGGTATTTACAAAATCAGATGATGGAGAAATCCAAGTAGAGCAATTTATTATACGGAGGGGCTCAGGTTTTTAAAAAAAGTTTTTTTCAAAAACTCCCCGTGTATGGGGAGTTTTTTTGGTTAGTATACTTATACTCGTGTCTTTTCTCTGTAGTCTCTGTAGGTAAGCACTTCTGTTGCAATAATGTTAATAATCCAAGGTATACCAAATTTATCAGTAAGCATGCCGTATGCATCACCCCACACTTGTCTTGTTAGTGGCATATCTACTCTTCCCCCCTTTGAAAGTTTTGTAAAATAGTATGAAAGCATGGTCTCGTCTGGGCTCGCTATCCGTACGCGTGTGGTTTCTGTAGCTTCAGCAAGGATGTTGTATTTCGGATGTGTGTCACGGGCTATAATCAATACCGTGCTGTGCTCAAGATATGCGTGGATAATCCTATCCTTTAATAGAGGATTCTTCTCTCCCATAACCTCTCCATATGTTTGTAATCGTAGGGTTCCTCCTAGGATTGATTGATAAAACTCCATTGCTTCTTTTGCGTTTCCGTTAAAACACAGGTATGTAGTTTGAATTGTACTCATATGAATGTTTTTAAACTTTTAATGTTTTATAAACTCTTCTTCCAATTTTCCTATATCAAGTTTCTTCATCTCTAGCAGTGCCGCCATAACTCGATCCACTCGTTGCCTGTCGGTAGACATAAGTATTTCACCCAAAGTAGTGGGAACGATTTGCCATGATACGCCATACCTATCCTTTAACCACCCACACTGTTCTGCCTCAGGATTAGTAGATAGTTTTTCCCAGTAGTAATCTATCTCTTCCTGTGTTTCGCACAAAACTATAAACGAAATCGCTTCGTTAAAAGTGAAGCCATGTTCCTGGGCACTGTCCATGATGGCAAACTTTTGCCCCGCAAGGGTAAATTCTGCGTACATAATGGTACCTTCTTTGTCTGGAGAATGATTCGCATCATAGCGAGCTATATCACCTATACTTGAGTTTGCGTCAAAAATGGAAGTGTAGTACGTCATTGCTTCCTCCGCCTTTCCGCACTGTGCACCGGTGAAGAGAAGTGATGGCATAAGCCCACGTTCCTTTTTGAGTTCGTTATATATAACCTGCCACGAAAGGCCATACTTGTCTTGAATCCAACCATACCGCTCGCTAAATGGATACGAGTTGAGAGGCATCAGAGTAGTACCTCCTTTCGAGAGTTTTTCCCACATTTCGTTTACTTCTTCGACTGAGGGGCAACTGACTATGAATGATATTGCAGGTGTAAAGGTAAAAGTCGGGCCTCCGTTTAATGCGGAAAACGTCGTGTCCTCTATCATAAATTCTATCGTCAACACTGTTCCTGCTTCCATGCCGTGTACATCACGACCGGCTTCTGTGTAGTGTGTTTTACTAAGAATTTTTCCCCGATTAAAGACTGTTGTATAAAAATGTACCGCTTCTTCTGCATCTTTGTTAAACCAAAGGTTGGGAATAATTTTTTTTTGTATATTTTTTTCCATTGTAAAAGGTATTTCCATTGTGAAAGATGTTTCCGTGTTGGTGGATTGCAAGTATACAGCGTCTGTGATGAAATCTGAGTGAAAAAGAATTTAGGCAAATTAAGAACCAGTAATATCACAATATCAGCGGACTTCCTCCATCTTCATAATCCCCACGTAGATTAATGACAGGGACGCAAAAAACAAACCCGCCTCATACACAGACGAAGCAGGTTCGTTTTGTATGGGCGGGTGTCAACTCAAGGTTGCAGTTAAAACAGACAGAATCATCTTGTTTTCAATTTCCGGAAAGTTAAGGTCGTGCGGATTGGATGTAAGTAATAACCTCTTCCCTTCAGTGTTAATCGTACATCGAGACCACTCGACGTTGCGGAAACCTGCTTGAACGAGAGCCTTTTCATAGGTTTTCGTGTCCCAGTACCAATTACTGAATCCTCCCACTTCCCCACCCTTGGAATCATACAGGGTAATTCTTATTTCAGACCCATTTTGGAACGAGGGCCCCACCCATTCGCTCGAGTAGCCTAAAAGCGGGTGGTACGT
The DNA here is from genome assembly GCA_000998045.1 of Parcubacteria group bacterium GW2011_GWD2_42_14. GTDB lineage: Bacteria > Patescibacteriota > Minisyncoccia > Phycocordibacterales > UBA12088 > UBA12088. The sequence goes on along the minus strand of LCCS01000005.1, from coordinate 20,465 downwards.
CTGTACAGGGTGTTTGGGGCACAACGTGAGAGTGACAAGCCTTCCGTCTTGTATCAAAACGTGAGCTATTTCCGCGCACATGTTGAAGAGTTGCTCTTCTTTTTGGGCGTAATGCAACAGCATTGCCGCTGTAACCATGTCGAACGTATTAAAAAGACGAAGGTTACCTGAGTCCCCAAAAATGTATTCGATTCCCTGTGGGTTTTTCTTTTCCTCTGCTTTGGCAATAAGAAGTTGCTCCTGTGAGTTATCGAGGCCTAAAATCTTTGCTCCCCTCTCTGCGAGCATTCGAGAGCTTCTTCCGCTTCCACAACCAAGGTCAAGAATACGCAGATTGCGCACGTCGCCACAGGCTGTGAGCCATGAGGGATACGTTACATACTTGCGATGAAAGAAGTTTTCCATCTCTCTCGTTGAGTATACCGTACTGGTCCTACGATCATATTGTGTCATTTTCTCCTCCAAGCATGATGTTGTTGTGTGTCAAATTTCTTTTTCTATGCGGTAGAGTAGCGTATTGTTGTTTTTTGTAAAGTCCTTCTCTTATATTTAATCTAGTTTGTGTTCATGATACTGTCGCCACAGCTCCCTAAACTCTGGGCAGTCTGCAAGCAAGTCCTGTACAGTTCCAGAATCAATTATTCTTCCATCATTAAACATGTAGATAGTTTGGAACAATGGTAAAAGGTGAAGACGATGGATTGAGGAGATAATGGTTTTATCACGGAATTCTTGAAAAATATTTCGATAGACTTTCATTTCGGTAGCTGTATCGAGGCTGGATGTTGGTTCATCGAGAAGTACGATATCTTTGTCATGACACGCGAGTAATCCTCGAGCCAGTGCTAACCGTTGTTGCTGACCACCAGAAAGGTTGACCCCTTTTTCCTTAATTGAGGATTTAAATTTATGTGGCAAACCTTCTGCGATAGTGGTAAAGCACGCCATGTCAGTGAAGTGCTTTACAAAATCCATAGGATACTCAGCATCTAACGTGATATTTTCCAATATGGTCGTTGCGAAAATCTCTGGATTTTGAGGTACCAGTGCAATAGCTCTGCTAATACCTCCAAAACCGTCTTGTATCACTGCACCATCGCAAATAATTTTTCCGCTCGTTGGGTGATACAAATCTCGTATCAGTTTCAAAAGTGTGGTTTTACCACTACCACTTTCACCAACAAGACCGATACGTTCACCTCGCCCTATAGACATGGTGATATCTTTTAGATGTAGATCTTCTGTGTTGTCGCTATGGTATGAGAAGTTTAAGTTTTGCACTTCCAACTGTTGCCAATCTTTCGGCAAGACATGGTTTGCAAAGTTTTCAGTTTTGAAATCATACGTAAGTTCCTCTGCGTTTGAGACGTTTGCCTTACGTCGAAGAATTTGACCATACATGCCGGTGAACTTATAAAATAGTGAGTTTACTTTATTGAGATAATTCATAAGCAGAAACAAACTTCCGATTAAGATACCTTGCGCCGTACCAATGTTTTGCCAAAAATATACCGAAAGCACCGCGATTATCATTATCGTGCAACAGATGTTTATGAAAAACCACTTCAGTTCATTAAGTCGTTGGTTACGCTTATAGAGTTCATAAGGTTTTTCAATCTTGTTCATGATTGATTTGAAAACCAGCTTTTCAACCCGCAAGATGATGACCGTGGAGATGTTACTTACCGCATCAAACACGCTTTCCGAAATTTTGTTTTCTGCCCAGTTAAGCTCTCTGTATTGTCTCACTATGACTCGGTCAAAGCTTATTGTTATCCAAACAGCTACACAAATCATTCCGAAAACAATGAAGGCTGAAGGTGGGCTAAAGTAAGCCAGTATGGCATAGCTCACAACCAGTTGCACAAGTGCATTGATGATCTCAAAAGAACTCTCCGAGAAGGTATACAGAGCATTTGTCCCCTTTTCTATTTTGTCGATAGTGTCTCCTGAATGATGCTCAACATGCCAATCCATAGGGAGTGTCATGATGCCTTTCAAAAGATAATGCTTGTAATTTCGACGAAGTTTAAAAGCGTTGTTCTTTTCGATATAACGTGCTGGTCCGTGGAGGCTCCAGAAAAAAAGGTCGAACAAGAGGGTAAGAAAAAGTAGTCCAATAAGAATTGGAAAGTTCTCGGATGTAATACCTTCCTTCTGGACGGTGTTCATGATGTGCGCGAAAACTAGAGGTGTACCGACCAACGGCACAATATTGGCGACAATAAACATAATCCAATACCACACTACTTTGTCTCGATTGCCTTTGGAATATGTCCAAGACCTGCTGAACAGATAGAGAAGCGGATTTCGCCTTTCGGTGCCTCGAGTATCTGTTGTTTCTCCTTTGTTTTTTTGTGACATATAGTAGTAGACGAATGTAAGTTGTTTATATATCACGTACAGTCTAAAACACAAGTAAAATAAGGTAGAAGTCAAATTTTTATTAAACCACTGCAATATTTGTTATTCGGAAATTTGCAAATTCTCATACTATTTTCATAAATTACAAAATATGCTTTAAGATATGAGTAAATTAGGAGAGCGCACAGCATACGATTGACAGTAGGTGCAATTACAGTATCGTTGATATCAGATTCAGTTCCCTAACATTTACATAGGAGGAAAAAATGGAAACAAATGAGCTTACTGCAATTAATCCTTGGTTCTCGGGTTTGACCCTGTGGCAGAACTCTTTGACCGATTGGGCAAACTACACGAAGGCGCTTGGGCGATATACCCAAGACTTCAAAGCTCAGTCGAAGCATGCCGGCGTACTTTTCCGTCAAGTGGAAAGTGTGCGAGCTCGTGGGCGTACTTCTGCTGAAAACCAGCGACTCAACTCTGCACTTTCAGAGCTTTGCATGGACATGTTCCATGTCGCAATGTGTGCAAGTTCAAAAAGTATCGCGGACTTTCATACGAAGCAATATGTACGTTTTGTTGAAAGTCTGTTCAGAGGAGACACAGTACAGTTCCTGAACAATCAAAGTCGAGCATTGCAGAAGCTTGCCGATTTTGATAACGAGATGGAAGCGATCAAGGCGAAGTACGGCTTCCACTTTGGTGACGGTAATTCTCGAAAATGTGGCGAAACGGATCGGTTCGAGTTGTATCGTATTTTTCCGTTTGTAGACGGAACGACCCGATACGACTTGGTGAATGAAAGTTTGAAGCCGATTATCATAATCCCGCCCTACGTCTTAGGTCCCAACATTCTCTGTTTCCTTCGTGACAATGGTAAAAGCTATGTTCACAGCTTTGCCAACATGGGTGTTCCAACGTATATTCGTATTGTCAAGCCTATTAACACAACACAGGCTGTCGCACGAATGACGCCGGAAGAAGACTGCCTCGACACAAAGTTTTTCTGCGAAAAGATCGCTGCACGACACAAGCAAAAAGTAACCCTCAACGGGTATTGCCAAGGCGGTTACTTAGCCGTGACGCACGTTCTGTCGGGGGAACTCAAAGATTCTGTTGACGCAGTGATGACATGTGTTGCCCCTATGGACGGCACATTCAGTCGGGGATTGAAAAAGTTTCTTGACAACCTTCCACGAGAGTTCAACGATCTCCTGTACGGAACCGTGAAGGTGAATGGAGTCGAAGTGGCTTCAGGACAGTTGATGTCTTGGGTTTACAAGATCAAAAGTCTTGATAACCAAGCGCCCGTTGTTGCCTTCTACAATGATTGGAAAATGATGGAGGCTTCGGTGAATAATGGTGGGAAACTCAGCCCGACCGTTCCTGCACTTAATGTGTGGTTGCGCGATGGTAGAGTGGACATCCCTATGGCGATAACCAAAGTCAGTTTCCAGTCATACAACATTCCTATCACTGCATGTGGGACCTTGCCAGTAACACTTTTCGGAAAAAAGCTCAACCTTAACAGTTTTGAGAAAATGGGTTGTCGGTATGCAATTTTCTACGCACCCGATGATGATCTTGTTGAGCCTGAAGTTGCCCTTGCCTCAGCGAAATGGGCAACACATGTGGAAGCTCTGTCGGGGGGACACGTGAAAAAAGCCACGTCTCCTTCCCAAAAGGTAGGAGGTCCAGAAAGATTTCATTTGAGTCTCACTCAGACTCCACCTGACCTTCCGTTGCTGTCAAAGTCTATCCTTCGCAATTAGATAGTTGTGAGCGAAGTGACTGCCTTGTAGAGACAGTTATGCGCCGCTTAACCCCATATGTCACTTCACGACATATGGGGTTTGCTTGTTTTCACGGGCTTCGTGATGTCGTTTGTACGCCTGAATGGTATTATTACTGAATGAAAGATGGTTGGAGTGTATTTTATATTACTAAAAACGCATGGGAGGAGATGCTCAGGGATATTAACAATGCTCAAAGCAGTATTTATTTTGAGCAGTATTTATTTAATGATTTAGAGAAAGGTGAAATAGGTAAAATTTTTTTAGAAGCACTGATTAATAAAGCAAAGGAAGGCGTTAAGGTTAAGCTCCTGATTGACTCAGTAGGCAGTACCGACTTTTTCTTTTCAAGTGAGACAGTAAATCTTGAAGAACACGGCATTGATTTACGTTTTCATGCATTAAGTAGAAAAAATATACTTTCAAATATCTTCCCTAACCTCTACCGGGATCACAGAAAAGTTTTAGTGATAGATGAAAAAATCGGATATATAGGGGGTGTGGTGATAGGACAAAAGATGGAACATTGGAGAGATACTCAAGTGAGAATAGAGAATGACTTCGTCCCACTCCTGAAAAATTCTTTTGATGCAATCTGGAATAGTTTAGAAAAAACAAGTGCTAGGCCCCATCAGTACATGAATAGGCATCTTAATGAAAATGCCGAAGGTTTTTTGGGTAATTGCCCAAGAGAGAAGGATAAAGCCCTACGTAAAGAAATACTTAGTAAGATAAGTCGGTCCAGAAAAAGAGTATGGATAACAACCCCTTACTTCGTTCCAAGTAGGAAAATGGTAAGAGTAATTAAGAAGGCAGCTAGAAGGAATGTTGATGTGCGTTAGGTGACTATATTGCAAAGTCATTTTTTAAAAGTTTATTGAAGAATAATATACAGATTTTCAGATACACTGAAATGATACATGCGAAAACAGTGGTGGTCGACGATTGGGTTAGTGTGGGGAGCTTTAACTTTGATTATTTAAGTGAATATTTCAATCATGAACTGAACCTTGTGACACAGAACAAAGAGGTTCTTGAAAGTATAGTTTCTCAGTTTCATTTGGATTTCAAAAACTCTATCCTGTATACATTCGATGACTACAAGCGTGAACCAAACTATAAGAAAGTATTGTGGCGACTCTTAAACTTGTTCAAAGTTTTTTAAGATCACTGCTTGTCGTATTTTTTACACTTTCCAATTTATTTCAAAAGAGATTGAGTATTTGTTTGGTATATTCCACTTGGAAAACCTCAAAAATAGAAACTGAAATTTATTTTCAGAAATTTTTCCAAATCCAAACCTATTCAGTGTTAGTTCAATATCTACAACCATATACACAATGATAAAGAATGGCTTTTACAATCAATAACTCATCCAGTACAACCAAGCACCTAAAATAAATATAGGAATACCCCAAAGGGTCGATTGGTTTTTGAACATTTGAGCTTGTTTGTTGATATGTGTTGGAAACCCGATTTTCAAGATCCCCTTGATCAAAGTAGTCCAGCCTAGAATAGTGATAGCCACTCTCCAATCAGCAACCCAGATGTTATGCAAAGTTACGGTAGCTAGCCCCATCAAAAATGTTATGTAGCCGGTGGAGACAGTAATGGTTTTATCTTCGGTATACTCTATAACCCTACCCAAAAACTTTGCTCCAATAGATAGTCCACCAAGTATCATAAAAAGACTGCCCCAAAATTTTGCTAAAAAGAGTGTAATTTCCATATGAATTAACTGTTACATTATAAAAATATACTACTTACTAGTAAAAAATGACAGAAGCTCTGCGAGCCATCCTTTCTTTTTGTGATGTGACGATATTATTTCTTTGATTACAGGAATTGCTTTCAGGGCTGCGTTATAACCTTCTTCTAATATTTGGTCTGCATCTTTAAATTTTCTAGAATCAAATTTGTTTAAATCAGGTTCGATAATCACATCAGCACGGGAATTTAGGTTTACATCACGATGACGCGATAGAACTGTGTACGAGTTACTTATCACCTCAAGTATGTTTTGAGGCCGTACTTTCACTGGATTGGAAGACAGATTGACACCTATCTTGATTACCGCACCCATCTCATCGAGAGGGGTAAGTGGTAAATTTTCGGAAAGCACCCCATCAACAAGCATTCTGCCGTTAAGTTCGACAGGAGCAAAGAATCCTGGAATGCATGTGCTTGCGCGTATAGCTTCATGGAGGCTCCCCTCACGTAAAACTACCATCTCGAATGATTCAATATCTGTTGCGACTATAGCCAAAGGGATGTTGGCATCTTCGATTTTTACATCTCCTAATAAATCAGTAATGAAAACTGACATTGGTTTATTAGTATTAATACCAAGTCTTGAATATCCAAATTTGGAAATCTTTTTCCAGTCAAGCCCCTCTGTAATCTCAATCATTTGAGACAAAGGCATACCAAAGGCAAAGCACGCAGCCACAAGGGAGCCGGTACTCGTGCCACTTATGTAATCTATTGGAATATGGTGATCAGCAAAGGCCTTGAGTACGCCCACATGAGCAATACCTAATGTAGCGCCTCCGCTCAGTGCCAAACCAACTTTGGGTACTTTCCTTTCCATGCGTTGAGTATACCACCAACATTGCTTCTCATATATTAAAAGTTTGAACCTCACGTTAACACACAAACTAACCAACTAAATTAGTAGTCGGTTAGTATTGAAGGAACTGCTATGCAGCCTTCTGTATTTTCACTTTTTCAAGCTTTTCAAAGGCCGTCGGTCCGTGAGAGGTGACAGAAATAGGAAGAGAAAGAAGTTTACTCACATACTCAATAAAGCGTTCCTCGGTGTAGTCAATGTCTTCGACTACTGGCGTCGCCTTCGTAAGAATCTCACCAAGCATTTCCTGATACTCAAGGTCTTCAAGATTGGATTTCCTTCGAAATGAGACAATATACATTTCGTCACCTTGTGATTTTTTCCAATCTACCACAATTACTGCCTTTTCCCTTTCTGTCAGTTTTCCCTTCAAGACCTTGTATGCCGTAACCAATCGTTTTTGTGGTAACGTGGCATACCGGTCGAGATGTGTGAGTGCCACACTCTCAGTACCATCAGAGACCGTAAGAGCGTATCGCGTAAGTGGTATATCAAGCCACCCTACCCGAAACCCTCCCTGCCATATTCCAAAGTTGTTATGTTTGTCAGGTAACCGCATCGTGAGTTCCATATTTTCACTCGGGAATGGTCCAGGTCCGTGCCGTGTACCATACGCCCGCACGACACCAAGGCGCGTCACGTTGTTAGGATACACAATCTCCCTCAGTAGTATGTTGGCGTTGGCGTTGGTTGTGGTACTCCACGTAGTGTAGGGATGAAAGCCGTGCCACTCGTCAATAAGTACTCCTTGTGCTCCTTCAAAAATAAGCGGGTGTGTGTACGAAAGTCGTTCTAAAGTTTTCATTGAAACCAGCGAAAACAGTCGTGCGATTCGTACCATTTCATACGCAACCTTTCTAGGTGCAAAAGGATCCGTCAGTATTCTAAGTTCATCGGGAAGAAATCCCGTGGCGGCGACGCCAGTAAAAGAGTCTTTGAATTCAGAATACTTTAGTTCCTGAAGACCTCGACACTTCATTTCAATGGTTGCTAAGGAGCGCAAATCTTGAGCTCGTACCGCCAAGTGAGGAAACGCTAGCATGTCTGCCATAGTCTCACCTATTCCCATACCGACACTGCCGTGCCTGCCGTTTCCCCGCAGTACCTCACGTAAGCGGTTCGCTGCTTTGTGGAAAGGTGTCACCACGAGTGCCTCACCGTCTACCATGACACGCGCAAGCGGATTTTTTACTCCAAGTTTCTCAAGTCCGCGTGATTCCGCAAGAAGTGCGTAGGGGTCAAGCAACATAAATCTCGAAAGGAAGGTGCGGACTCCATCAACGAGCGTGCCACTTCCAAACTGAGAGAACGTATGATGTACGCCACGTGGCGTTACCACGTTGTGCGCTGCCTGAGCTCCGCCGTTAAAGCGCACAATGACCGGCTCACGCATTCCCCGCGACAAATAATCAACCATCGTTCCTTTGCCAGCGTCTCCAAATCCAAGATCAATCACTATAGTAGCTTGCATGGTGTTCTCCTTTGTATACATGAGGTACGGTGGCACAAAGTCGTGCCACCGTACAAATGGATTAACAATTACCTAAAGACGGGTTACCCCTCTTTTTCGGCGACCACTATTCGTCAATGCAGTACCTTCTGCAACCGCCCTCACGACGAGTGAAGAAGAGGTAGAGAGAGGAACGAGAGCATTTTTTACCATGGAAGCGTTTTTGCCCGAAAGCCCAATGTCTTGAACGACGCGGTCAGCATCGTAGGAATTTTCCATCATATGGATAATGCCAGCGATAACTTCACACACGAGTCTTGAGTCCTCAACCATGATAAATCGTTCGCCAAACAGAGCACGCCAACGGTCATGAATTTTTTTGGTATGAGGGTACCCACCGTCGACTGCGAACAAATGGAACATATCCCATTTCTCTTGCGCACGCGCAAGCAGGCTTTCGACGGTCTCGTTCTCCCCTGTGGAAATTCCGAACACGGCAGACATTTCCTCGACGGTCACTGTCGGCCAAGGAGCTTCATCACCCATGGTAAAAAAGTATCCCTTCTTACCCCTCTTTTCGTAGGCATCTGTAGCCGTGTGGTATGCCGCAAAGTGGTACGCGAGAGCATACGATTCAAACGTTTGCCCACCACCACCTCCCTCGAGGATTATCTGCCGGAGCTGTTCGTCAAAACTGTTATCCGACTCGAACTGCCCAACCTGAAACGGGTACCTGTCGCATGTAGCGTCACCAATTGCCCCAACAAGTACCTGCGGGTCAGAGAGACCGGCCTTGTCGATGATGACATCCATCAGTTTTGGTAACTTTTCTTGCAGCACCCTCGGGATATGTCCCATGGAGCCAGTCACGTCGAAGAACATTGCGACTGGTACCGATAGCGGATGCTCGTCACTGTCTCTGCTTTCACGAAGCGGGAAAGGGTAGCGTGAACTGTCAGGATTGACCATTTTCTTTGCGTCAAGCACTTCGTTCACTTTTGATACCTTTCCCGAACGCACCTTAGCGGTGTAGTCGAAATCATCAATACCCGACGAACGTCGAGAAGCCTTTGCACTACTGTAGATACCTGTGTCCCATTTTCCTCCACCCATGATTTCCTCCACTCTGTAAAAGTTATATTTCTCAGTTTGGCACTGCAAGTTTACGGTATGTTTTCCCCCACAGTCCATGGATTGTGTTCGTAAACTGTTGGAGTACTTCATATCCGTTTTCTGGTCGGTTTGACGGGTTCACGTCAACACAACGTTGCACTATCTTCTGCACCTGCTGAGGAACAGTTTTTGGGAAATGGTTTTGTATAACATCTCCTCCCAAAAGGTACAGCATCGTCTTTCCTGCCATATACAAGTCGGTCCTGCGTGTTGGCACTTTGTGGTCAAACACCTCCTTTGGATACCACGCTTTCCATCTATCAATACAGGTTGTGAGGCGTGTGGACATGCCTTTATGAGGCATGCTGTGCGCCCAACCTATGTTTATTGGATCGTGCGTTATCGGATGAACAAGTGTGTGGTCGGGCACGATAGCCCCATGCACCACTCCCAACATCTCGGCTGTTATGACGTGTCCTAAGACACGCCTCCATATCCATGAAGCATCGCGCGGATCAAGTCCCTTGGGATACACCTCCCGAATCTTCGTAAGTGACACGTAACCTTCCTGATACAGAAACACGTTTACACGAATCTGCCTGTTACCAGGTAAGTCTACGAGTATCGAATCAAGGAGTTTGGGAATATACTGCAACACCTGTGTCTTTGCCGAATGTGTATCCATACTCTTGTACACAGAGAATTCGTGTTCCAAGTACTGGTTCATTGTTGGGTCTGTCGCTACCTTTATCAGTACCGGTGTCCCATCTTCTGTCTTGCCAAGGTGGATATCTGAAAAGTCACCTTCAGCCCAGATTGTGTTTTTTACCACGTACGTATGCGAACGTGTTGCAATGACACTGTCTTGCACACCAGCACTTTGCACGTCACGTGGTGTAAGAGGTTTTTTGTAGGAGTCATTTTCGAGAGCATTCTTTGCTTGCTCATACAAACCAACAAAATCTCTAAAGACCGTGTTGGCCATTTCAGCCTCATCTTTGGACACGCGGTCAGGATGTATAAACTTAGCCATGTACACGTATTGCTTCCTTAGCTCACGCAACTTTTGTGCTACATCGTTTGAACTGATTTCGCCGAATACGTCAGCAAATCTTTTTGCTGTGGTGATTTTTTCTGAAATCACCTCAAAAGTAGTTGTCATTTTCTCCTCCTATGTCAAAGAACAAACACCGGTTGTTACTACATAGTGTGTATCTAACACTAAGATATAGGAAGAGTTAGTTAGTGTCAATATAACAATAAGCTATGACATGAAAAGTATCATAGTGTCAATATAACAATAAGTTAGATAGAAGAAATCAGAGGGATTTCAGTAACCTTTGTTCCTGTAAAGGTGAAGAGTGAAGCAGGTCGGTTGGCTACGCCAGTTTGCATTTCGTGGGTATCTTTTATGATATTCATAGAAAGTATCTTTTTGCGGAAGTTACGTTTATCAAAAGTTTCGTTGCGAATAATCTCATACACTTTCTGTAGTTCCGTGAGGGTAAACTTCTTTGGAAGTAGGTGTCGAACTATGTTTGTGTACAACAGTTTGCCTGCGAGGCGTAACACAGCGGTATTGAGGATTTCATTGTGATCATACGCAAGTTGTCCTACCTCAAGGACAGGTACCCACCTACCCCCTTCCCTAGCGACCCCCTTTGCTTCTGACTCTGTCACAAGCCCAAGGTGAGCTATTGCAACCACTCGATTGCGTTTGTCTCTGTGTATAGCGGTAAAGGTATATAGTTGTTCAAAGTACAAATGAAACAAACCAATCTTGCCAGAAAGATGGCGTCGTACCGCTTCATCAGAAGTTTCTTTCATGGTCATCAACCCCCCTGGAAGACCATTCATGTTTTTATAATGAGGAGGTCTGTTTACTGAAATAAGTAATACATGGAGTGCTCCATCAAAAACAGAAAAAACTACGGTGTCGACAGCTACCCGTGCCGTCTGTATTTCTGTAGATTGTTTGTTCATAGTTAATGTACATTTTACGCTATCACAAAGTTTTGTGTACGTCTAGCGTTTGGGCTGGTATATCCGATTATTACCGAAACTTCATCGGGTTTTAATGTTAAATATATATACTAAATATTGTGGATAAAACTTTACAGGGCTTAGACCCAGAATTAAGTGCGGCAATTATAGATGCACTGCGTGAGCCAATAGTGATATTGGACAAAAATCTTCATGTCCTTGTCGGCAATCGGGCGTTTTACGAAAAGTTTGGAGTTAGGTATGAGGAAATTCATGGAAAAAAGTTTGCAGAATTAGGTACTGGCGAATGGAATATCCCAGCGCTTATTTCACTACTCGAACAAGTTATCCCCGACAAAACTAAAATTGAAGGGTATGAGGTCTTGCATACATTTGAACGATTGGGTTTGCGGGTAATGGTCCTAAATGCTCATTCAATTAAACTTAAAAATAAAAAGCAAGATATTTTTGTTTCCATAACTGACATAACAGATCAGAATAAGGAAGCACACGACAAAAAAAATCTGATGTTGCAAAAAGATACTCTTCTCAAAGAGATGCGTCACCGTATCGCAAATAGTCTTCAGCTTATTGCAAGTATAATTCTTCTAAAGGCTGGTACTGTAAGATCCAAAGAGGGTCGAGCTCACCTTGAAGACGCGCATGACCGAATTATCTCGATTGCGACTGTTCAGAAAAATCTTGACCCCACGAGTGATGGTTCGTTGATACCCGTCTTGGATTACCTAAGAATGCTCTGTGGAAGTCTCGCAAAATCAATGATAAGCGGTAATAAGCCGATTTCATTAAAAGTCACAGGAAAAGGGGGCTCCGTCACTCCCGATGAAGCTATTAGTCTTGGACTCATTACCACAGAGTTGGTCATGAACGCTTTGAAGCACGCCTTCCCCAGTGGAGAAGGTCAAATAACAGTCAGCTATGAAACGAGGGGAAAAAAATGGAAGCTGAGTGTTGGTGATGATGGTGTGGGACTCAAAGCGACTTTTAAAAACGGAGTTGGACTCGGAACAAATATTCTTGAATCTTTAACAAAGCAGTTGAATGCTAAGATAGATAGAGTAAGTACCGAACGTGGGACGGTGGTATCGGTGACACACCCGGCCTCCCTTGTTAAAAAGGAGCAGACTGTTATAGCCTAAACTTTTCCGTTACTTACGAGGTGACGCGTACGATAAGACCGATTTCAGCAAGCTTGTCAGCCACGTCATCACACTTTTCTTGTGTACCTTTATAGACGGTTGCTTTGCCATTGAGGTGAATGACGTACGCATATCTTTTAGCCTGTTCAAACGAACACTCAATTGCATACAGAAGTTGAACAATGACACTATCGAAGGTGTGGCAGTTGCAGTTATAGAGCACTACCTTACTTCCCTCTCCGTTCGTATCAAATGAAGCCCTTTTTGTTTTGATACGTTTAGTTGTTGAAGGTGAAGGTGTCATATATAACGAGGTGTATTCCAGCAGAACTACTAATGAAAGATACCTATAGTATACAGCGTACTATTGATGTACTTCTATCAATACTCCGACTAAGAATGTTAAGTCTCAAGACAATTTACATTTTTTCAAATCTCTAATACCTATATGAAAAATGACATTACAGAAAAATCCGCTATCCACATACGTGGACTAAAGAAAACGTTCGGTAACGTAAAAGTTCTTGAAGGGTTAAATCTGTCTGTACAGCGAGGTACTATGCTTGCCCTGCTCGGTCCAAATGGTGCAGGCAAAACCACTACGGTGAGAATCCTAAGCACGCTTCTTACTCCTGATGAAGGAGAAATATACGTAAACGGTTTTGATGTGGTACAAGAAGCAGAACAGGTACGCCACAATATTGGCCTCACTGGGCAGTTTGCTGCTGTCGATGAGTTTCTAACTGGAAGAGAAAATTTAGTTATGATGGGTCGCTTGTACCACCTAAGCAAAGCGGAGAGCGTGCGGAGGGCGGAGGAATTACTCGAACAATTCGATATTACCCCCGCAGCTGATCGTCCGACCAAAACGTACTCAGGAGGTATGCGGAGACGACTGGACCTAGCACTCAGTCTTATCGCACATCCACCTATCATCTTTCTCGATGAACCGACTACAGGACTTGATCCGCGAAGTAGATTGACCATGTGGGGCATCATAGAAAACCTGATGAAAGAAGGAGCCACGATTCTCCTCACGACCCAGTACTTGGAAGAAGCAGACAAACTTGCAGACCAGATAGCAGTGCTCGACCATGGAAAGATTATAGCAATAGGAACAGCAGATGAGCTCAAAGCGACTGTTGGGAGTGAACACATTCATATTGTTATTGAAAAAATCAGTGATTTTGATAAAGCTCTTACGATGTTGGCACGAGATGGTTTGCAATCGAATAAAGAAGAGAGAGAAATACGAGTGGCTACGGACGGCAGTGTTAGAGCAGTAAAAGAGATACTTGATATTTTGTATAGTGAACAAATCGAAATTGACGCCATGTCCGTACATAAACCAACACTCGATGATGTATTTCTTGAATTAACAGGCAGAGAGATAGAAGGTGATGAAAGTACAACTGAATCTACTTCAAGTTCCAAATAGTATGAAAAATACAATCAATAGAAAAATAGATCAGAGTCACGGAAGGCTGTACTATGCTCTTTTGGATATTTGGGTTCTTGTACTCCGGAGTATCAGACATATTACTAAAAATCCAGATCAGCTATTGGGCTCAACCATTCAGCCAATAATGTTTATGTTGCTTTTTAGGTACGTATTTGGAGGCGCGATTAATACTGGAGGAGTTTCCTACGTGAATTTCCTCGTTGCGGGAATCTTAGTTCAGACGTTGGCATTTGGGGCATTAACGACGTCTTTGAGTGTGGCGACTGACATCAAGAGAGGAATTGTTGATCGGTTTCGTTCGCTTCCAATTCTTAATTCGGCTGTTATAACGGGGCATGTAGTAGCTGACTTGGTGCGCAACTTTATTTCCTCTATCGTCCTTATCATTACAGCATTGTTTATCGGCTTTCGTCCAGAAGCTGACGTACGTGAATGGGTTATGATCTTTGCTCTGGCACTCTTGTTTACATTTTCGGTATCTTGGATAGCTGCCATCATGGGCTTGCTTGCAAAAAGCGTCGAGTCAGTGCAATGGATGGGATTTTTCTTTGTGTTTCCACTTACATTTGCCAGTGCTGCCTTTGTGCCGACTGACAGCATGCCATGGTTTCTTAGAGTTTTTGCTGAAAACCAGCCGATAACACATATAATAGAAGCAATACGAGCGCTTATGGTGGGAACATCAATAGGAAATCATGGATGGATTAGTTTGGTCTGGTGTGTGAGTTCCTTGGTTATTTCTATTCCGATTACTGCTTATCTTTTTAGAAAGAGGTCAATGTAATAGTCAATGTAATAAGTGATATGAGTTAAAACAGAAAACCGCTTAGCGTATTCTGCTAAGCGGTTTTTGTTTTGTTAAAAAAAACGTAGTCTATGAAACAAAAAACCTTCGTAGTATTTCGGACTTCGGTACTATTCGAATACTATGTCGGTGAGCCAAACGAACAGAAGCGATCATGTCTTTTGTTAACTCACTTCCGTACAGCCACAGCTCGTCCACCAACATGTTAGACAAATACATTTCGATACAATCTGAAACCACCCTGTGGGTTTGCTGGTCTGTATTTCGCTGGTCTACTATAGCAAAAATCTGGGGGGCAACTGGGATGTATCTTGCCCTTTGCGCATTAATGCATATTTTCAGTATCTCGGCTAAACATATTTGAAGATTCCCTTCTAGAGGATAACTTACCAGAACTATTTTTGTTGTTTTCATTACCACTCCTTGCAAAAAGGTTTCTATATTAGATTAGAAGACATTCCTAAATCCACCATAGCATTTTTTTCATCATAGTAAAGGCTCAGCCTATTTTTTTATTGAGTTAAAGTCGTACCACCGTACTGACGATTAAATTATATAAAAAAGAAACGCCAAATCTTGGTAGAGATGGCGTTTCGAACTTAAAACGAGGCATTAATTGCACACTGGAATTTTTTCACGGATATTCAACTTTTCGTATGGGTTTTTTGGATTCCCATACGTCTTGATAACCTTCAAGGATACTCTGATACCGACATCAAGTCCTTGTATGTCTGAAGTCGTATTGATACTTTTTCCGGCGTACTTCCCATTTTCGGGTAAATCTTCTACCTTTACTTTCCATTCCTTGCTGAGCGTCCCCGGAATTTTACGTATTATTACTCCAGTATAGTTTTGCATGATTCCTCCAAGTGAATTTTCTCAAGGATATCCTACTGTAGTCTCGCCGTATAGTAACTTAAAATAAAACATAATCCAGTCAACACGTGCACTATGAAACTGTTTCCATTTGCCCACTCGAATAAACAATACACCCGCACTTGTGTGCGGGCGTATTGTTTTTAGTGACAAGTGTTACTCAGTTGTAAGTGTTTCTGTCTCTCCGAGTACGAGTGTGTCTTCACCATCTTCGTTTTCATACTGTACTCCGACACGATAGTAATATTTCGTGTCTCCATCAAGGTCTTCTACCTCGTGTTCGTACGAAGCTTCACCGTCAAGATCATCTTCTACTTGTGCCTTGTTAAGTTCGTCACCTGACTCATCGATATCAGCAAATGTGTCAAAGTCGTCAGCAATGTTATCGATACTGTCCTCATCTGTACCGTAGACAAAGAATACAATACCATTCTCAAAGTCTTCCATTTCTACACGACCTCGAATAGTTGCAGAGTCGTCAGTAATTTCAGCAGGTGTACGGGTCGTTACTGTTGGAGCGACTTCTTCTGAAGTTCCAGTTTCATCTGTAGTGAAGTAAAGAATTTTTCCATAGTCTAAGTTATCTTCCTCATCTTCAGCTACTACACGGTAGTAGTAACGGGTATTTTCATCCAATCCTGTAATTTCTTTTGTGTAAGAATCCGCATCTTCATCGTCAAGGGTCACCTTGTCTGTTTCAGAAGTAAGTTTTGATGAAGTGGTTCCATACTTGAACCAAACCTCAGCTGTTTCTCCTTCATCAAGCTCGACTGTAGCACCTAGTGTAGCAGAGTCGTCGTCAATGTTTGTTGCGCTTTTTGTGATAACGTTTACAAGCGTGCTACTGCTAGTGGTTGCCTCGCAAAAAGTACAAGGAGTTTTTCCAGTTTTGTTTTTCTTCCAAAGGTGGCTGTTTTCTTGTAGATACTTTAGGAGGTTTTCAAAACTTCCGAAGTTTTGGTTGCCCCATTTGTACATGAAGTTTGGATTATGCATCCTTCCGTACAAAGAGTTTCCAGGAAAAGCTGGTTTTCCTACAGAGTCCTCACCCTGTTTAGCATCTACTGTTGGCACTGTTACAAGTGTGGTGAGTACAAATGAAAAAATTATAAATGCACCCAAGAGTGTTTTCTTGTTCATGGTAATTTTGTAGTGAATTAATTACTAAAAGTTAGTTGGTAAGCAAAAAGTGCTTCTGTGGTTATGACGTACCACACACAATACTCTGTCTTCAATATGTTAGCCTTATATTTCAACAGTATTTAAACAAAAATTACGCAATGTTTTGATTGTACTACCAATTAAAGTATTTTATAATTCAAGCATTAAAAAAATAACTTTACACTATGAAATGGTTACTTAGAATTTTTGTTTCTCTGGCCGTGATAATTGGAGTATTCATATTAATCAACAATTACACAAATCAAGAACAACAGGTTAACGAGCCACAAGTTATTGGTGGAGATACAACAGAAGAAGGATGTCTTACCGGAGCAGGATACTCATGGTGCGAGGCACGAAAGGCTTGTGAGCGAGCATGGGAGAGATACTGCACCACAGCTACTCCGAAGGTGGCGCTCTTTACGTGTGCCGATAGCAAAACAATCACCGCAACATTCTATCCATCAGATGATCAGTTTGTTGATCTTCAAATGAGTGACGGAACCAACATATCCTTACCACGTGCGATGTCAGGGTCAGGAGCACGATATGCAAAGGACGATGAGTCATTCGTGTTTTGGAATAAAGGAGACACTGCTTCTGTAACGCAAAACGGTACCACCACTTTTGCAGAATGTGTAACAGAAGGGTAAGTAATTGTTAAAAAATAGGATACATATGGGTATAAGGTCAGACTTATACCCATATTGGGTTATTGGTATGCATCATACCCACATTCACCCATAGTCTTTTTTGCTTTCTTCAGGAACTTTCCAAACTTCTTGTCTTTGTTTCTTTTCTCGTATTCGGACATTTCGTAGAAGTCAGCCTCTTTTTTTAATCGTACATAATTAGAGAACTTATCTTCGTCAATTCTTCCAGACTGTATGTGAGGAGCTACGTTGCACCCTGACTCGTGGGTATGTGTACAGTCGGGGTACTTGCATTTTTCCGCTAGGGTAACTATCTCATCAAACAGGGTATCGACACCGGCATTTGTGTCAGTCATTCCTACTTCTCGCATTCCGGGATTGTCTACGACAATCCCGCCATTTTTCAGAAAGTACATTTCCCTCCCTGTGGTGACATGTTTTCCTCTCCCTGTTTGGAAACTTATCTCACCCGTTTCCAGTGCATTTTCTCCCAATAAACTGTTTATTAAAGACGACTTCCCCACACCAGAAGAACCGAGGAAACAGTATGTTTTCTCCTTTTCCATATATTCTGCTAGTTCTTGCAACCCGTCCTTTCTGACAGTACTGGTGGTCAGTACGGTGATATCTGGAAATCTTTCTTGTAGGTGAGCTATTTTTGAGTCTAGTTCATCCTTAGAAAGTAAGTCTATCTTGTTAACGATGATAGTAGACTGCACACCGCCATCATGTGCGAGTGCAATATATCTCTCAAAACGGTTTAGATTAAAATCCCTATCAACAGATGCTACGATAAAAGCGATGTCGATATTTGTTGCGATAAGTTGCGAATCATTTTTGTTGTTATACTTTCTCTTAAGAATCGTTTTCCGTGGTAGCACAGCATGAATAGTCGCGTTTTCTTGATCCAGTTCTTGTATCGCGACCCAGTCGCCAACTGCGGGATAATCCTCCCGTGAGGTAGCAGTAAACATTTGCTTGCCGGTCACCTTTGCTAGGAACTCGCCTGTAGCATTTTTTACCTTGTATGCGCCTTTATGTTCAGCAGTTACCCGCGCAGGAGAACAGCCAACTGCTTGTAACGTTTCAAAAGCAGACTTGAAGAATTCGTTATATCCCAAATTTTCCATGAGGTAAGTATAACAAAGAAAATAATTAAAACATGGTTTAAAACAAACCTGGGAAAACATGGGTAGTTACCTACAAAGAAACCAACCTCAAACAGAAATACTTAGTCAGTATTTTCCGCACTCTCGAGGACAGCTTTCAAAATCGCTTTGTTATATGAATTAGTTTTCTTTGTTTCATCAATTACAGACGGGTCTGATATAAATAAAATTTTAACAACCGCTAACTCGTAGTCAGCGTTCAGTTCATCTATACGTTTAATGGTTTCGCGTATATCATCTTCCGACGCTGAATCTGAATCCAATTTTGTGTATGCTTGACCCAATGAAAGACTATCCCTACCTATTTTCTCAATTTGATTTTTACCTTCAAGACATGAGAACGAAGCTGACTCCCATGGATAGTCGTACGTATCGCAGTCAATGTCATCTACAAAAGTAATCAAATCCTGCCCCTCTGTAATGAATTCAGAACCTATCACTTCCCAAGAAGCCAAATCCTCCTCTGGGATTTCATCTATGTATTGTTGTGCTTGTTCCTGTGTTAATCCGGTATCATTTGCAAAATTTTGCACCACATCAACTTGACTGAAAGAGTAAGCAGTCCCGCCAATAATGAGTGTCAGAATAGTTCCTGTGGCAATGTTTTTAATGCTGTCCATGTTATGTGCTCAGTAAGAAATAAGGGGTCAGTAACAAGAAGATAATTTCTACATTACTGTGCAACATACTATTACATAATTATGAATACATGATGAAGATAAAAAAACCGTTCGCAGAGAAACGAACGGCTTTTTACGGGCGGTGGCGGTCAAGTTATCGGTATCTGTCGTTGACCCACAACAAATCTCCATTTTCGTCACGGATGACTTTGATGTCTGAATACCTCCAATGAAATGGACTCCTGATGGAGTAGAACTGAATACCGCCCTTAGTCTGCTTGATAAAACCATCGCTGACATATACGATGTCATCTTTAATTTCTGCTGATGAGGGCACGATACTTTTGTCTGCGTCAGATGCCAGATCAACCGAGAAAGCACCTTGGTGCGTCCAGTACACCGAAGGGTTTTTGAAATCCTTCACATCTTGACTGTCTTTGACTTGCATTGAAACCTCCAATTTTATGGAACAAAACATACATACATATGTCTGGGAACTACAGTAGTTTTTATCATATACATTTTCTGAGTCAACTTTCATTAGAGAAACGCCAACCCTTGGTAGAGTTGGCGTTTTTGAGCATGACACTCGTTTTTTGAGCATTTTTTACTCAATAAGTTGCTGTTCCAAGCGGTCGATCTCGGCGTCAAATTGTTCTGGGCTCATATGTTGAAAGCGGTTGAACATTGCAATTTCGAGTTTATCGTCGGGACACGCACTGATTCCACGGTAGTATTCACGGCGATTCTCCTCGGCGATTTCCGCGATGTTGAGACCGGATGCGACCAATGCCTCGTTTTCGTCGCAATTGATGGCACTTTGGTCGCCAGTGAGGTTCTGGTAAAGGTCCCACTGTCCGAGTTTACCTGGACGAAGCTGTCCGAACTCGTAGCCGATGTTGTCTTTCGCGG
Source organism: Parcubacteria group bacterium GW2011_GWD2_42_14 (assembly GCA_000998045.1). GTDB lineage: Bacteria > Patescibacteriota > Minisyncoccia > Phycocordibacterales > UBA12088 > UBA12088. Next base: position 315 of record LCCS01000005.1, on the reverse strand, counting down.
TAAAGGCATTAAACCAGTACATTGTTTCGACGGACACACGGCCTTTGATCGCTTGACGTTGGATATTCCAAAAAGCAAAGAACTGTTCCTTCTCCTCGGGGGTGATTTCTTTCATGGCGGTATTCTCCTGTTTTTCTGTTTTTTGGCTGAAGAGATTCTGGAAGTATTTGAATCTAAATATAGATAACCATATATAACTACATGTGTCAATACTACTCGGTAATGTGCACACACATATGGCGGATTTAGTAGAGTAGCTAAATGACCGTCAAAATGAACGAAACAATCCAAATGGAGCGATATCAGTGGATACTG
>LCCS01000004.1 GCA_000998045.1 Parcubacteria group bacterium GW2011_GWD2_42_14 | reverse complement strand
TGCCGTACTACAACGAGAGACGACTCCATATGGGGATTGGTCTCAAGGCACCAGTGCAATTATTAGACAACTGCGTCCAAGGTATTGATTAGATTACGTTATCACAAAAAGAAAACGGGAGGTGAACTACAAAACCACCGGACATCAATCCGGTGGCTTCAATAGAATCAACTCAACAATCAGTTAGGGAATGGTATCCCTGATTCCTCGCAAAGGATCCAGCGACATGATTCACCTGTCTTATAGGCAACCGCCTTACAGGGAACATTTTTGTATAACAAGTAGTCCCATTGTATGATTTCAATCCTTGAATCTTTGCAAAGTTGCGCTCCGGTTGAAATCAGAAAAGATCCTCGCCCTTTTTGGTACACTCGAGTATTCTTACTCACAGTAATTTGCATAACCGCCTCCTTTTGTTGAACAAAGTTTGATTATAGACGTCTATCTAAGGGGAGGTTATAACACAAATACAGTTTTGTAAAGAATAGGGTTAGACAGGTTTTTATTTTGAGTGATATCTTTCATTACATGAACAGTATACCTTTTGGCTATTTCTGTTCTGTGGATAGTAATCGTTTGTTTCTGAAGGCATGCCCTGAACTAGATTTTAAGTATTTCTCAAAAGAGAGTGCTCTACTCTTATTATTAAAACAACAGTACCATTCAAGAACATAAGGTATTTTAGATTTGTTTGATTTCGTTTCGCCGTTGTTGTGTTCTTGGAGTCTGCTTTTTAAATCACAGGTCATGCCTATATACTTCGAATTGTCTTTCTTGCTTTTTAAAATGTAGACGTAGTGCATACCTTCACAATATCCCACTTCGCTCACAGGAGCTACGTGGGATCTCACCACCACCTTCGCTTTGCAGGGTGCCTGCACCGCGAAGCAAAAAATAACAGCACGTTTTTCGTGCTGTTATTTTTTGCGAAGTGGTGGAGATGTCGGGTATCGAACCCGAGTCCAAAAAGAATTCTATGAAATGTTCTACAAGCGTAGATTGTTTTTTCCGCCAGGCTGGCGGATCTCGGAAGAGTAGGCAAAATCCTTGCGGATTGCCCGACATATTTTCAAAGAAAATATGTTTAGGGGCGAAACAAACAAAATCTAATCTTCCTACCATACTTAGTCTCGAGTGGTACGGTGATGGTAACCATACTTCCTCATAGTCGAGTGATATTACGCCCTAAACATTGACCAAGGGTCAATGTCGGGCGAACATTTTGCAAGCAAAATGTTTTAGCCCGCAGAGTACTCAGCAAACTTCTGTTAGGACGCCGCTTGGGTAACTATGTGTTACGCAAATGCGGGAGCGAATTGTATCGGTGATACAACAGCCCGTGCAGTTTTGTTTGCACGTATTTGGTTTCCAAACCTTTTTACGACTTGTTTGGAGGTCGGCTTGCGCATCTCAAAGAACAATCCCTTTGTCTAAGCCAGTCATCCCCCTAAAACATGTTTCTCCAAGAAACATGTTCGGGCGAACATTTTGCATAGCAAAATGTTTTAGCCCTATAACATATTTCCCAAAACGTTCGGGCGAGCCAGCGAGCATAGCTCGCTTAGGCTTTAGCCCTATAACATATTTCCTAAAACGTTTTAGCTCTTTAGATATTTTTCGAGAATTTTCTTTTTTTCACGAGCACTCCATAAACTTTTTAAAAAGCGTTCGCGTTGAAAAGCCTCTCCCTTGTTATCATATTGTTCAGAATGTATTAAGACAAGCGGTCTTCTATTTTTTGTTGCTTGTACGTATCCATCTAAATGCCTTTTGAATCTTTTTTCTAAGTTGGATGTGCAACCTACGTAGAGTTTCTTATCCTTTTGACTCAACAATATGTAGACACGAAACATACTTTAGGGGAACTTCTTTGAAGCGTTATTTAGTTTTCAATGTGCGTTCTGTTTACTTCTACTTATATTTTATCAAACGCTCCAAGTCTCTTTTGGTATCTCGTTCCTTGATACTTTCACGTTTGTCTGCCTTCTTCTTTCCGCGGACGAGTGCGAAATTTAGCTTGAGTAGGTTCTTATTAGTATACAACGAAACAGGAATGAGTGTCAATCCTCTAGAAGCCTCTAAACCTATGAGTTTATTGAGTTCTTTGCGAGTAAGAAGGAGTCTTCGTGGTCGTTCAGCATCGTAGTCTTTACTGATATTTTTAGGCTGATACGGGTCGACAGATGCACCCACAAGATATGCCTCTCCACCTCGAATAATAACATGGGCTCCTTCCAGCTTTCCTCTTCCGTTCCGAAGAGATTTTACCTCAGAACCCAAGAGCTCAATACCAGCCTCGAATGTTTCAAGTATTTCGAAATCAAATTTTGCTTTTTTGTTTTTTATTAATACAGGCATCGCTTTTAGCATACCATAGGATTTCTTGTTGCTGTATTATACGAACAGCTGATACACTATTGTTATGATACCAACTATACAAAAGCTCGCGAGCACATTAATGACTCCCGGTAAAGGTATTCTCGCTGCCGATGAGAGCGAAAGCACCATGAGTAAACGTTTAACGTCTATTGGTGTACAAGATAATACCGAGAATGGTAGAAGGTTTAGAGACCTTCTCTTCACCGCTCCTGACGTCGAGGAATACTTAAGTGGAGTGATACTTTTTGATTCGACGATTCGAGGCATGAGTAATTCTGGCGAACACTTTGGTCGACTCCTAGAACGAAAAGGAATCATGCCGGGGATTAAGGTTGATAAAGGACTTCAGCCAGCTCCAAACTTCGCACAGGAAGAAATAAGTCACGGGCTTGATGGACTTCGTGAACGACTCGACGAGTACTATCAACTTGGTGCTCGCTTTACGAAGTGGCGTTCTGTAATACGCATCACCAACGACCTGCCCAGTGACACGATACTTCGGGCAAATGCACACATATTGGCATACTATGCAGCTATCGTGCAGGAGAAACATATGGTACCTATGGTTGAGCCCGAGGTCCTCTTTGAGGGTACGCACACTCTGGAGCGGTCTGGCGAAGTACTTCACAAGACACTCAAATATGTCTTTGAAGAACTTCAAGCATTTCGTGTTTCACTTTCCGGATTGGTATTGAAGACAAGCATGGCACTCCCTGGAAGTGAGTCAGGAATAGCAATCAATCCTATGCTTGTTGCACGGGAGACGGTAAGGGTTCTCAAAGACGTTGTGCCATTTTCTACAGCAGGCATCGTTTTCCTCTCGGGTGGACAAACGCCAATCCAAGCTACCGAGAACCTCAACGCCATCGCGCTTCTTGGTAACCTCCCTTGGCCGATAACTTTTTCATATTCCCGTGCACTTGAGGAACCAGTACTTGAAGCATGGAAGGGGCTTGATGCAAATACCGATGTAGCACAGAAGGCCCTTTTGCACAGACTATCGTTAAATGTTGCTGCTCGTAAGGGTGCGTATAAGAAAGAAATGGAATAGAGTTTACAAAAACCACTACTTCGTTGTCAAACTTCACAAAATATCGTTTATCTCAGAATTACTTTCGTTTTGTGTAAGTCAGAAATAAGGAAAGTCCAGAACATTCTAAAAGTATCTTGTTATGTCTAAATACATGACCAGCATAGGAAGCGTGAAGATGCTATAATTATTAGCATTTGAAGATTACAACTTAAAAATTATTACTTTACATACTACTATGAAAATAATCCACCTATCATTTTTTTTAAGCGTCTTTGCAATTGGTGTTGGCCTTCTTATGCCCGATGTCACACACGCTATGGTGATACGTGGAGGTGAGACATTTGAGCTTGAAGCATATACCACTCTGGAGGATGATTTGTACGTAGCGGGAAAAACAGTTTCTTTAGCTGGGACCACCACGGGTGACGTCTTTGCTGCAGGCTCTGAGGTGGTGCATTCCGGTGTGTCTACCGAAGACATGCTTTTTGCTGGTGGGAAGGTGAATGTTACAGGTGTTGTGCAGGGTGACCTGCGTGTACTTGGAGGAGAGATTATACTTAGTGGTCACGTTACAGAAGACGTCGTACTCATTGGTGGTACGATTCACATCACAGAAGAGGCAGTAATCGACGGTGATGTGGTGGTGGTAGGTGAGTATGTATCGAGTAAGGGAACCATAGGGGGTATTGTTGAAGCGTATACACGAGTAACAGAGTTCACAGGAGGTAGCGTAGGAGGTTCTCTACGTGCGTACACACGAGAATCTCTGTCAGTGACAGGTACGACTCGTATTGAGGGAGACTTAGAATATAAGGCGCCTCATGAAGCGTTTGTATCCGAGACAGCGTCTATTGCAGGAGAGCGTCGTTACACACCACTTCAGACTTCGCGTGCAGACAATGGAAAAGTAGATCTAGTAAAACTTATCGAGCTAATACTCATTACCGTGGTCGCTGCGGTGACTTTGGTGTTTTTCTTCCCAGCTCATACGCGTGCTATGTCAGATATTGCACTTAGAAAAGGTAACCCAATTAATTTTGTAAAAGGCTTTTTGATTTTGATTTCTGTACCAATTGTTTCTCTGCTCGTTATGATAACTATGGTAGGAATCGTTCCAGGATTCATTATGCTCTTTGCGTATTTTGTTCTTGTGTGTGTAGCACTCGCACTCGCACCAGTACTTGCCGGGATATTTCTTGCTCGCTCGTTTAAAAAAACGAGTGAAGAGCTCTCCCTTGCTTGGGTATCTTTTGGAGCTATCGCCTTTACCTTAATTTCAATTCTACCTTTTATTGGATTTGTTGTTCGTCTGCTCGTGTTCTTACTGGCATTTTACGCTGCAACTGTTTTACTCTACGAACATGTTTGGGTACAGCGAAAAAAACAACAGATTGAAGCTGAAAAAAAACCACTCTATGACTCAAAAGAAACAAGTGACTCGGAGATTACAACAACCCCATAAGTCTATCCCTCAAAATTCTGTACTTTTTCGTGAGCGAAAAGCTCGACTCTTGAAACTCAACACGAAGCTTAAAAAGCTATTTCCAAAGGCAGAAATAGCTCTTACATGGAACACGCATTGGGAACTCCTTGTAGCTGTAGAATTGTCCGCACAGTGTACGGATAAAAAAGTAAATGAAGTAACGGAGGTGCTTTTTAAGAAATATCCAACATTGGATGCGTACGTCAACGCAAAGCAGAAAGATTTTGAACAGGATATTAAACCAACTGGCTTTTATAAAAACAAAGCTAAAAATGTTTTAGCTGCTGCAAAGCGAGTTACGGAAGTTTATGGTGGTCAGATACCCAAAACTATGGAAGAAATTCTTACTATCCCAGGAGTTGCCAGAAAGACGGCAAATGTAGTACTTGGCAATGCGCATGGTGTCGTTGATGGTATAGCAGTAGACACACATGTGAGACGTTTTGCTCTTCGGTATAACCTCACCGATTCAAAAGATCCTGTAAAAATTGAGCAAGATCTTATGTTACTGCTTCCAAAGAAAGAATGGTTTGCATTTACGTATCGTGTGATTGAGTATGGGAGGCAGATAGCGCCGGCGCGTGTGTATGACACAAGTAAAGACCCGCTCATTCCTATATACCCACCCGCAGGGCAGATGTTTAGGGTGTAATGAGGTGTGAGTATGAGGGACGATCCCATACAAGTATGATAGATAGGAAGAAAATTAAACAATTACAGAAAACAGTTTGGGAGTACTACAACACCCATGGCAGACACTCTCTTCCGTGGAGAAAGACAAAAAATCCCTACCACATTCTTGTGTCTGAGGTGATGTTGCAACAAACACAAGTAGCTCGTGTTATTCCTAAGTACAGAGTGTTTTTGAAACGCTTTCCTACTTTACAATCTCTCGCCGTAGCACCACTTCGTGACGTGCTCGTGGCATGGCAAGGTCTGGGGTATAACAGGCGGGCTCAGGCACTCCATAAGCTCGCAGGGGTTGTTGTGCAAGAGTACAAGGGGAGAATACCTACTGCGTATGAAATTCTGCTTGAGTTGCCTGGAATTGGTCCGTATACCGCTTCGGCTGTGTCTGCGTTTGCCTATAATGCGCCCCTCCCTATGGTAGAAACTAATATTAGAACCGTATTTTTCTACCACCTTTTTACGAATCAAGAAAAAGTTTCTGACACAGAACTTTTAGAAGTTTCTAGGGTACTACTCGATTCAAAACGACCGCGAGAATGGTACTGGGCGCTTATGGATTATGGAGCGTATCTGAAGGGGCAGGGTGTGCGAAGTAATATGAAGAGTAAACACTACACACCACAGTCTATATTTAAGGGATCAGACAGAGAAGTGCGTGGCGCAATTGTTTGCGCGCTTTCTACTACAGAAAGTGCCACGCTCAATAAGCTTGTTGCTACAACAAAAATAAAGAAAGATCGAATACAAAAACAAATACAAAAATTACACGACGAAGGTTTGATTCAAAAAAAGAGGGGTAGGTGGTTATTGCCTTAAGTTAAATGTGTAAAGTTGAAAGTTCATAAACCCGCGAGGAGAGTTTGTATTCATCAAGAATGAAAGTACTTTCAATATTTAATTTTATAACTTTCAACTCAAAAGCTATTCAAAAAACCCCTTGAGAAACGACCACACGTTATCAGTATCAATGTACCAACTATATACCATATCGAATCGTTCACTCGGTTCAACGATAGGATGTACGCTCACATTGTGAACACGTTTGTCAGTGAGGTAAATAAAATCAGGAGCATATAAAAAGATTGCAGAAACATTTTTGCGAACGAGCGCTGCAAAATCGTAGTAGAGTTGTGAGCGCGCTGAAGCATCTTGCTCGGTACGCATTTTTTCCAAAAGAGCGTCAGCCTCGATGTCCGCATATTGTGCGATGTTTAATCCTGGATCGTTTCTTTGCGAACTGTGCCAAAAAGCATAGAGGTCAAGTTCGTGACCAATAACCATACCAAATAGAAGTGCGTCAAAACGTCGTGGCCGTATGATGGACTGTGTTAAGTCTGTAGGTTCAAAAATCTTAAGTTCAACTTCCGCACCAACTTCCCGCCAACTGCTTGCTACTCGTTCAGCGGTCTGTACCAGTTCCGGTGTATTGACAGTAGACAAAGCCACTGAAAGTCGTGTTGTCTCATCGTCATCTTCTAGTATGTATACTCCGCTTCCTTCTTCGCGTTTCCAACCGGCATCTTCAAGAATATGTCGTGCTTGCTCAATGTGGTTCACTGCACTTTTTTCATCTCCTTCTCCTGTACTGGTTTCCTCTTCTGGTTCAACTTCATCAGCAGGTATACTGTCTTGTGAAGTGGTGCTCGTAAGGTATGAAAAGAGGAGTGGTCCATCAAGGAGTGTTCCGTAACCACGAAAAATTTCTCCTACTATAGCTTTTCTTGGTGCTGCCTCAGCCAGTGCTTCTCGGACTTCCTTGCGTAAAAAAATAGGTTGTCTGTTATGGTTAAAGAAAATACCAAACACGCGCAAAAGAGGAGCACGATGTATCGCAGTAGTATTTTGTGTGTCTGTATTTAAAAATTCTTCTAAGCGCATAGGAGTAATACTGTTAACCGCTTGTACGACGCCTGTACTGTACGCGGTGAGCGCTTCTTCTTCATTGTTAAAGAGAACAAACTCAATGGTTTGTATGTACGGTGAACCTAATGCAAAATCCTTAAATCTTGTGAGTTTGTATATAGTAGGTATACCTGATTTATCACGCTCAATCATCTCAATCATGTATGGTCCTGAACCCACCGGGGTAATATTAAATTGGCTGAAAGGAAATTCTTCGGCGGAAAGGCCTTCCCATATATGTGAAGGGAGTATGCCAATGGTGAGGTTTTCAATAAAAGGTGTATATGGTTCAGGCAAAGTAAACGTGACAGTTTTTGCATCTATCTGCTCAATCTGTACCCCTTCCCAGTCAGCAAATGACGGACTTCGCACAGAAGCGTTTCCAGCTTGTTCGACAGTAAAGACAACGTCCTTGGCGGTAAGTGGTGTACCGTCATGAAAGGTGACATTCTCACGAAGGGTAAACGTATACACAAGTCCATCTTCTGAAACAGAATAGGATTCTGCAAGCTCCGGCACGAGAGTACCTTCTGCATCTCTTGAAAGGAGTCCAGCGTATACGAGCGCAGTAAGGTCTTTATCAGCATTGGAAATCGCCAAGAGAGGGTTAATGAATCGTGGGGTACCGACAATACCCTCCACGTGTTTTCCTCCCACTCGAGGTATCTCTACAAAGGTATTTTTGTTCGTTTGGTAGGCAAGCGACGTTCCACTTATTATCACAAGCAAGAAAAGTACTCCAATAACCAATCGCTCAAATGAGCTTAGGATACGGAGTCGGTCAAATAGGGTGAGAGAGGGAGAGTATGAATATGTTGTGTCAGGACCAGCGTGTTGGTTTAAAGTCATACGATTGTTTAAGTGTTCAATACACATCAACGGATTATTTATATATGAACCGTTAGTAGTCGTTTCTCAACGGAAATAAAAACAGGAAGAAGCCTAACTCGTTTAGATAAAAAGAGTTAGAAATGCTGTACTAGCAAAAAGCACCCCAAGTACAACAGTGGCTTGGAAGAGCGTTTTTTCAGCTCCACGTCTAGTGTAAAATGTAGAACCCATACCATCCCCACCAAATGCTCCACCAAGTGACGAACCTCGTGATTGTAAAAGAATCGCGGTAATCAAAAAGATTGCAAGCGCGACTTGTATATATGGAAGTATTGACGCTATAAATTGCATGTCAGTGATACTACACCGAAACTTCGTCTCTGACAATACAATAAAAAAGAGTAAGTTGACTGAAATGAATTTAGTCCTGTATACTATGCCCCTCTCTACCTATGGAGTTAAGGATACTTACCCTAGGTTTTTACCAATAATAAATATTCGGCATTATGTCAAAAGACACAACAGCTCAAGTAACACTTCGCCCGTTGGGTGATAAAGTGCTCATTCGTCCACTTTCTGATGATGAGATCGGGACACGATCTCCTTCTGGCATTATTATTCCCGAAACAGTTAACCGTGATAAGGCTGATCGTGGTGAGGTTGTTGCAGTAGGTCCTGGTAGGTGGGATGAAGATGGAGAAAAACGCATACCTCTCGATGTTACCGTTGGTGAAATTGTTATTTTTCAATGGGGAGACAAAGTCGAGTATCAAGGAACAGAGTACTACCTTGTATCTGAAAGTAACATAAGTGCGGTTATAGAAAAATAAGCACGCTCTTGCAATATATTTATCAGTAAACGAATTTAATTTTCATATGGCAAATAAAGAAATAATTTATAACGAAGATGTTCGCAAAGCTCTTAAGCGAGGAGTTGACGCAGTAGGCAATGCAGTGCGAATCACCATTGGTCCTCGTGGACGAAACGTTGCCCTTGATAAGGGGTACGGAAGTCCCACTATCACCAACGATGGTGTTTCAATCGCAAAAGAAATAACGCTCAAAGACAAGTTTGAAAACATGGGTGCAGAAATAGTTAAGGAAGTCGCTTCAAAGACGAACGATACCGCAGGTGACGGTACGACGACCGCGGTGATTCTCACACAAGCTATTGTGAGCGAGGGAATGAAGCGTACCGCACTGGGTGCCAACGCAATGAACGTACGTAGGGGTATTGATGACGCAATGAAAGATACAGTTGAGGAATTAAAGAAAATGGCAAAAGCGGTGAAAAGTAATGATGAGATTCGTCAGGTTGCCACTGTTTCGGCAGAAAGTGAAGAACTGGGGAAGGTTATTGCAGAAACAATTGAAAAAGTTGGGAAGGATGGTGTTGTTACTGTTGAAGAGAGTCAGTCGTTCGGTATTGAGAGTGAGGTGGTGGAAGGTCTTGAATTTAGTAATGGATACATCTCACCATATATGGTTACCAATTCAGAGAGAATGGAAGCCGAGTACAAAGAAGTGTCCGTACTTATCACTGACAAAAAAGTTTCTTCGATTAAAGACATCCTACCTCTCCTAGAACGAATGGCGCAATCAGGATCTAAAGATTTGGTTATTATTGCAGATGATTGTGATGGTGAAGCACTTGCAACATTTGTGGTGAATAAACTTCGAGGTGCTTTCAATGTTCTTGTTATTAAAGCTCCAGGATATGGTGACCGTAAGAAAGATATGTTGCAAGATATTGCTATTACCGTGGGAGCACAGGTCATATCAGAAGATGTTGGTCTTTCTTTGGAAAAAGCAGAACTTGCTCACCTAGGAAAGGCATCACGAGTTGTTTCTACAAAAGATTCGACACTTATTATAGGTGGAAAAGGATCAAAAACAGAAATCACCAAGCGGGTTGATTCTCTCAAGAAGCAACTTGAAACCACTGAAAGTAAATTTGACAAAGAGAAGCTTGAGGAACGAGTTGCAAAACTTGCAGGTGGAATAGCAGTTATTCGCGTGGGTGCTGCAACTGAAACGGAGATGAAGTATCTGAAATTAAAGATTGAAGATGCGGTAAATGCGACAAAAGCAGCTATAGAAGAAGGTATAGTTCCTGGAGGTGGAACTGCACTTGCAAAGATTGCACATCGTCTCACTGATAGGCTTGCAAGCAAAAATGGAAATCCTGAATTTGCTGCTGGGTACGAAATTATGCTTAAAGCTCTATTGATGCCCCTCTATCAAATCGCATTTAACGCAGGAAGAGAGGATGGTGCTATGGTGGTAGTAAACAAAGTTGCTAACGATAAAGGTAACCTTGGGTTTGACGCAATTTCTGGTGAATACATTGACATGCTCGACAAGGGAATTATTGACCCAGTCAAAGTAACTCGTTCAGGTGTGCAGAATGCTGCAAGCGCTGCTGCTATTCTTCTTACAACGGATGCAGCTATTGCAGATGCACCTGATGACCATAAGCATGATATGGGTGGCGGAATGGGTGGTATGGGAGGAATGGGTGGTATGGGAGGAATGATGTAAAGAACGTATTCAGATATTAATAACAAGAAAAGGCTGTGCCCCATAGGGGTCAGCCTTTTTGGTTCTTATATCCAGGGTTTTTGACAGATGAACTGTGATTTCAAAAAAGTTTTATGGATTTCCAGTTCGCGTTGGTGAAGAAACCTTTCTCCCCAAAAACATCGGTAGCAAAAATCTCTGCTACAAGCTCATCCTTCACTTCAATAACGACCTTTGTGTCTGTACCATCCTTTGAATATCTTATTTTACATCTATCTTTCAAAGGTGCCCCAATCAATTCCCAGTCGTTTTCAAAATCTACAAACTTTCCTTTAGGAACAGTGACTTCAAAAATTGCGCTCATAACTTCTCCTTGGTATCGAATTATACAAAATTGCATTTCCAAAAAGACAATACCACGTAAAATGTGGTATTGTCAATTTTAAAAAAATCTGTTTATTCCAAATTTACCAACGACGATCTTCACGTGGTGGACGAGAGGCTTTAAAACACTCGTTACAGTTTATTGGTCGATCTCCTTTTGGTTCAAAAGGAAGCTCAGTAATTTCTTTTCCACATCCTGAACAGGTCCAAGAACCTTGAACCATAGGTCTACTTTGTCGAGGACCGTTTGATCGGTCAGGACGAGAAGAACGTCCTGCTCGGTGACAGTCAAGACATTTTAGTGTATTAAGTCTGTCTTCATGAGGTTGGAATGGAAGTTGAGTTATTTCTGCCTTACATTCAGAACATTGCCAGCTCCCCTTAACCATAGGCCGTGAAAAGCCGTTACTTTTGTTATCATCCATAGATAGTGTGTATATCAATAAAATTTTACTCGCTTCTAATACAGACTGCCAACAAAATAAAACATGCGTCCTATTGCTACGTTAGCCTCACTGCAAATAGTTTAATCTATCGACACTAATTCTATAGTGAAGCGTTGTAAAGTCAATGAAGCTACACACAATACTGTAGATTTCATAAAATTTTACTTTCCAATATGGTATACTGAACGCAGGTAGTGTACTTATGTATAACACCAAAGATGTATATCACTAAGGCATTACTATTACTATTTAAATTTACGTATGATTTTGTACATAATCTTAGGTGCTATAGCAGTGGTTTTTATTTGGGGAATTTTCATGTACAACCGCTTTATAGCGCTTATCAATAATTCCAAAGAAGCGTGGGCGGATATTGATACGCAACTCAAGCGGCGATACGATCTTATTCCAAACTTAGTTGAAACGGTGAAGGGCTACGCGTCACACGAACGAGAAACTTTCAATGAGGTTATGGAAGCGCGAGCAAAAGCTACCTCTATGCAGATAGATCCCTCAAAGATTACTCCGGAACAAATACAAGCATTTGAAGGGGCTGATTTAGGACTTAATTCTGCACTTGGCAAACTTCTTGCAGTTGCTGAAAATTACCCAGACCTCAAGGCAAATGAAAACTTTCTTGAACTTCAGCGAGAACTTACGGATACAGAGAACAAGATTCAAGCTGCTCGCCGTTTCTACAATAGCAATGTGCGTGATCTACGTACCGCGCTAGAGCAATTTCCGGGAAATGTTGTTGGTAATTTCTTTAAGTTTAAGGCGATGGAGTACTTCGAGCTTGGTGATGAAACGGCTGCAAAAGATCCTGTAAAAGTTGATTTTTAGAGTATGTCCGAACGAATCTATTACAACAAGCTTGTTTGGGATAATGTTCCCGACTTAATCAAAGAGAAAGGTAAGGAGTGCGAGGTGCGTACGCTTGATGATGAGGAGTTTGAAATCGAACTCATGAAAAAAGTGGAAGAAGAGGCAAGTGCGTTACCGGAAACGGCTTCTCGACAAGAATTGATTGATGAGCTTGCGGATGTGGTGACTTGTGTGGAGTACATTAAAAACATCAAAAAAATTACTGAGCTTGAGCTCGCGGATGCACTTGAACGACACTCAAGGAGAAAGGGGCGTTTCGAAAATAAGTACTATCTCGTATGGTCTTCTGACAGTTCATATAAAACAAATGAAAAAGCAAAAACAGTGATTCGTATGACCATTCCAAATAAGAAAGAAGAGGAAACAACTACACCAACAGAGGGAGAGTAACTCATCCACATATGTCTACTGAGGCACGAATACGTATACATAGCCATCGGCTAATGCGTGAGAAACCTATGCCTGACTATGAGGTCAGAGTGGATGGTACACGTAGTGAAATTGCAGGAAGAAAGGTACGACCACGATGGCAACATCGTATGCAGGTGCATGTAATTGTATTCATTGTATCGTTTATTTTTACTGCAGGATTCTTAGTGCTTGGAGTACTGTTGTGGGTACGTCCTGACACTTTACTTCCTATACTTGCGGTAGGGCTACTGTCTTCAGCTGTTTTTGTCATTTCTTTTGCCAGTTTGCGGATGATGATTTTACATGGGCTTTTTGATGAGTATCCGAACAAAGAAGAAGATCCTGGACTTGCACACCATGTGTCCAAAAGTATCGTCTACGGTTTTATTGCTCTAGTTGTTGCTATCATAATAGCTGGTATGCTTATTAAGATAGCATCTGCTCAGATATTTTAACCTTTACTACTATGGCAACACTTTACACATATCAAAATTCAAATATTCGTAAAACGTGGCTTTTGATGACATTCTTTTTTCTTGTGGTGATAGCCATAGGATGGGCGATAAGTTGGTATATGGATAGTCAACTGTTTCTTTATATCGCAGTCATCATTGCTGTCTCTATGAATGTGTATAGCTATTGGAACTCTGACAAGCTCGTGATACGACTGACAGGAGCGTATGAGGCGGATTCTGTACGGTTTAGAGAACTGCATAATATTGTTGAAAATCTTGCTATTACCGCAGGACTCCCCAAACCACGAGTCTACGTCGTAGACGATGTGTCCCCGAACGCTTTTGCAACAGGTCGTGATCCAGAGCATGGTGTCGTGGCGGTAACGACTGGCCTTGTGGCTCTACTAAATCGCACAGAACTAGAAGGGGTAATAGCGCACGAGCTATCACATATAGGTAACAGGGATATCCTTGTATCGACAGTTGCAGTGGTACTTGCGGGATTTGTTGCTATTCTTTCAGATTTTTTCATACGTATGCTTTTCTACGGAGGGGGAAATAGAGATAGGAACATACACCCTCTCGTTTACGTATTTGGACTAATTGCTATCATTCTCGCGCCTATAGCTGCTTCTCTCATACAGATGGCTATTTCACGTAAACGTGAATTTTTGGCTGATGCTTCAGGTGCCTTACTCACTCGGTATCCAGATGGACTTGCTTCTGCGTTGCAGAAAATAAGTCAGTCAGCCGAAGCTGTGGGTGGAATGAAGCGCGCTAGTCATGCAACATCACACCTCTTTATTGCGGACCCTTTTGGTAAGAAAAAAGGTATCAGTGCCATGTTGGGGAATCTCTTTAAAACTCACCCTCCTGTTGAGGAGAGGATTCAGGCTTTGCTCGGCCCTCAAATATAGTTGTGTAGCCTTTTTAAACTGAGTAAAGAACGTGGTATAGTAACTTTTACGAAAGTAATTTCGTAACGGAGGGCTAAAAAACATGTGATTCACATGTTCGCCCGAACATTGGATAGAAAATGTTTTAGGGAGGCGTCGCATAGTGGTCTAGTGCACCGTCTTGGAAAGGCGGCAAGGTGAAAGCCTTCGAGGGTTCAAATCCCTCCGCCTCCGCCTGAGATAATATTAAGTATCGGAAGACTCATGAGCTTACAAATCACCATTGCATTTCTCACCGCCCTTGGCATAGGTAGTTTGATTACTGCCGTTGTGTCTCATTATCTAGGGAAAGGAAAGGAGGTTGATTTTAAGAAACATGAACAAAAGGAACGTCGATACCGTTCAGTACTTTTGTATATGGACGTATACTTTGAACCTCAGAACATAAAATTCCTTTCTTCAAGACAACCTGACATTTCCTCACAAAAAGATGTTATCGAGTATTTGAAAGCTGAGTACCACGAAATGTTACTTTACAGTCCCCGTGAGGTCTTAATCGCTGTAAAGAAATTTATTTCTGAACCAACACGTGAAAATTTCCTCGCCGCAGTTCTGGAGATGCGAGCTGATTTGTGGATTGGTAAACACGACCTCAATTTGGAAGAAATTAAGATTAATTTCCCAAAAAGCTAACCGGCACGGACACCTCGGCAAGCTTCAAAGAAAGTCGCTAGAATACTCTTATGATTTCTTATCCAAGTAGCACTTAACCCGTACCCTACGCATTGGTACTGGGCGTGTGGGGGAGCAATCCCTTGCAGGTTCGAAATCCTGTCTCCTCGCCTTGGTACGGAGCGGGTACTCTCAGCCTTTGACATACAGCAGAAAAAGTTACATAATGAATATAGGTAAATATTAAAAACATTTTTTTTACTCTAACCTACGGGGGTGAATGATGGGAAAGTTAATACTTATCACAGGTATTGGAAATGTTGGCAAGAGTGCCTTACGAAGACTATTCGTAAACTTCATTCGTTCTGCTGGAACTCGAGCAAGTCATTTTGATGCTGACGACTTCAAAAAGGTTCGCCGTGAAGCTGACCGAGACTGCTTGTCGGAGTTCGCAAACCCCTTTGAAAGTGAGGTGCTCATCGTAGAAGATGTGCATGCCACAGTCGAAGAGGCTGTTCTTCCGCTTGATGCATACGATTGCATCTTGTATGTGCAGGCGTCGAACGTATTTTCGCACTTCATTTTTTGGTTGCCTCTTGCTTGGAGGTGGTTCCAATATGGGTGGGATATTAAGAAGAGTTGGGAAGGTACTGGTGTTCGATATGATCCTCGCAATCTTTTTCCAATTTCACGTGAGTTGTGGAGTAATTTTAAAAAAGGAAAGGAGTTAATTGCCAAGGATATGAACACTCTCAAGTCATTCAAAAAGACCATCTTTATAAGATCTTTCTGGACTCGGAGAGGTTGTGAGTTCCGTTTTGAGTAGCAATCAAAAAACCGTCTAGTGACTTTTTATGGCACTAGACGGTTGTGTGTAATTAAATACCTTACGTGTGATATAGTAGTTTTATGACTGTAATTCAAAAAGATATTGCTTTCTTTAAAAAAAGACGGAAGGATTCAGTATATGTGCGACCAAAAGTTATCCTCGTCGATGTTGATGGGACGGTGGTTAAACCTCGGATTAAGATGTATTCGATGTCAGAGGAAAAGCTGGGAAAACAAGCAGTTGCTCAAATTGAGCGAAATCGTATTCGACCTCTGCGCCAGCAAATGATAAAACGTGAAATCAGCTTCGAACAGTATTTACTCGAGCTGTCAAAAATAGACATAGAGTTGGGTGAGTATTATGCAGATTATAAAGAGTTTTTTACCACGCTAGCACAACAAGGGATGCTTAATGAACCATTGGTACGTGCTTTGGGTATGATAAAGAAAAAACATAAAACGAAAGTCATTTTTTTAACCTCGAATTTGCGTATCTATGGGGAAATTATCAGCGACAACGCGTTACGGTTACTGGGAGAGCGAGGTATCTTTGATGGGGCAGTAGGAGCTGAGTATTTGTTTGATAAAAAAGGAAAGGCTATTGGTGTTAAAAGTCTGATAAGTCATGCTGATGCGAAATTAGGTAAGGTTCGTTTTATGACCAAAGAGACTGCTATTAAGGATTATTTTAAAAAGAACAAAATTAAGGTTCGGGATGAAGAAGTGGCTGTTGTGAGTGATGCTGATACGGCTTTAATGAAACGATATGGACTTGGAGGTTTGGTGTTATATCCATTGAGTGAACTTTCCAAACAGTTCAAAGAGATTGAATACATTCGTAACGCGCGAAAAGGTTTGTTTGATTTTTGTGTTGACTATGCAAAAGGTAAGGACCTTGAGATAGCACAAGAGAAATGGCAGGCCGTTTTACATGATCCTTCTTTGCTTCAAATGTCTGATGCGTCACTAAAAACATATTTAATTAATCAGTATGGTAAATAAACACTTACTTGTTGCCCTTCATGGTCCCGCAGGTATCGGCAAGACATCAATTGCCGGCAAATTGTGCAGAAAGTTGCCTGGTAAGACTGCGCGCATTTCTGTTGATGTACTTCGTGATATGGTGTGTATGCAAAGTACGAGTGGACGGCAAAGCGATGAATACATTACGTTGTCAAAAAGCCTTGTACCAGGATTGGTTCGGGATTTATTTTCAAAAGGGTATCATGTAGTTGTTGAAATAGCCCCTCCGACTGTTGCTGATAAAGGTGAGACAGATGCATGGCTGGTGCGAGAGCTCAAAAAATTAGGTGGAGTGGTATTTTTGCTTGATGCACCGCTTGAGTCAGTACTACAAAGAAACAAGTATCGCAAAGGTGAGTTTGGACAAGGCAACCTAACTAAAAAACTAACTGCACAATTGTATCAATACTGTGAGAAATATCTTAATAAAAACGAGTATACAGTTATTACGACAACGAAAATTGGGGCAGATAAAGTGACGTCTCTTATTCTGGAGGAATTACATATATAGTAGTGGTAAGTCACCACGAATTTTGGAATGTCATGAACAGCACATGCCGATGTGGTATGCTGGAATAACCATATTCTATGGAAACACTTGTATATATTCTTGATTTTATAATGCACGTAGACACCCATTTGGGCGATATTATTGCGCAGTATGGAATCGTATCTTATGTAATTCTTTTTGCGATTCTGTTTATTGAAACTGGATTAGTATTTGTGCCATTTCTTCCAGGGGACTCCCTTCTTTTCGCAGCTGGGGCTTTTTCTGCGATTGGCTCCTTTAATATTTATATCTTACTTGCGCTCTTATGGCTCGCTGCTTTCCTCGGAGACACGATGAATTACTGGATAGGTCATTTTTTTGGGCAAAAAATTATTGATAATCCAAGGGTTCCCATCAAACAGTCGCATATTGATAAAACACAGAAATATTTTGATACCTATGGTGGAAAAACGATTTTTTTGGCACGCTTTGTTCCTATCGTGAGAACATTTGCGCCGTTTATAGCAGGTGTGGGAAAAATGAATTATGTGAAATTTGTATACTATAATGCGGTCGGAGGATTTGTTTGGGTTTTTGGCTTTACCCTTTTAGGCTACTTCTTTGGTAATATTCCAATCGTAAAAAATAATTTTTCACTTGTTATTCTCGCAATTATTGCGCTCTCAGTAGTTCCGGTTATTTTTGAATATATAAAAGCAAGAAAAAAGTAACAAATAGATGACAAAATATACGTACATAGCTATTGGTGTTGCGTTGATTGGTATGGTGCTCGTGGTGGTTATCACCATGCTTACCCTAGTAGTTGAAAAAGCGGATACTGGTGACTCTACATTTGTAACCATAGACTTCAACTCAGTTTCAGTGCGGTCAGAAGTAGTAGAAACATATTTTGAAATAAGCAAAGGCCTTTCTGGAAGAGAGAACCTTGCTGAAGGGGATGGTATGTTGTTTATCTTTGAAGAAGTGGGTACACACTCCTTTTGGATGCCGGATATGCATTTTGCCATAGACATCATCTGGCTTGATGAGAGTATGAAGGTGGTGTACATAAAAGAAAACGCGACACCTGAGTCGTATCCGGAAAAGTTTTCTCCACCTTCACCTGCAAAATACGTACTAGAAGTACCTACTGGTTTTTCGAAAAAATGGGGAATTGTAGAGGGAACTCAGGCAATTATACGCTAATACCTTCGCGCAGCTTTGTTCCAGAGTAGAAATAGTTACAGATAGGTTATATACTAAAATAATGTTTTTTAAACATTTGATGTTGTTGTATAGAAGAGATGTTTTATTGTACGTCATTTTTATAACAGGTGCCGTCGTCCTTGCTGTTGAGGTAATGGCGGTACGCATACTCGCACCGTTTTTTGGCAACACCATATTTTCCTTTTCAAGTGTCGTGAGTATAATTCTCGCTGCTCTATCTGTTGGGTATTGGCATGGTGGGCGACTTGCAGATAAACATCCTGATAAAAATTTTTTCTACCTCCTCGTATCTCTGGCTGGTAGTACTGTTATCTTTGCCCATTTTGTTAGTCAATTTATTTTGCCGTTCTTGTCAGATTTTTTTTCAATAAGTTTTGGACCGCTTATAGCAACACTGACACTTTTCTTCATCCCGAGTTACTTTTTCGGACTGCTCTCGCCTTTTGTTGTTAAACTCCGTAGCCTTGATTTAGCAGAGCGGGGCATAGGTCAAGTGAGTGGTGAGGTATTTTTTTCCTCAACTTTGGGATCAATACTAGGAAGTCTTTTGTCTGGTTTTGTGTTAATTCCATATGTGGGTATTTCTATGTCTATGTATGCAATGGGTGTGCTAGTAGTGCTTATTGGCGTAGTAGGGAGATACAACAAAACACCTTTCAAACGTTTAGACATATTCTTTTACCTTGTTGTGATTGGTGCCTTATCCATACCTTTATTTGATGTCAACGAACCGGAAGTTCTAGCAGGGGGTGGTGAGGTCCTTTTCTCCAAAGATGGTTTGTATGAAAAAGTGAGGGTGGTAGACAAAATACACTCTTCAGGTCAACCTGTGAGATTACTTCGTCAAGATAGGTCATTTTCTTCAGGAATACAGCTTCCAACGGGTGACCTTCTTTTTCCGTATACGTTGTATTACAAGCTATATAATTTTTTTCATGACCCAGCCACCCTTACCCATGCTCTGGTGCTTGGTGCAGGTACGGGGACGGTAGCAAAAGAAATTAATCAAGAGTACCCAGATGCGGTGGTAGATGTAGTAGATATTGAGCCGATACTGTTTGAGCTTTCCCATGAGTATTTTATGGTACCTGAGGATGACAATATTCGTGAGTATGTGGCAGATGGGAGACAGTCTCTCAGAACTAATGAACAGCAGTATGAATTGATTTTTGGAGATATGTATTCGTCTTTGTACTCACTTCCTTTTCAAGTAATGACCAAAGAGTACTGCGAACTTCTCTATAGTCGACTCACTGACGGGGGCGTATATGTTGGAAATTATATTTCTTCACTTGATACGCTACCCCCCTCATTACTTGGCTCAATTGTCGTCACCTTTAGTGAGGTTTTTGATTCTGTGTACCTTTTTGCTATGGAAACACCCGAATATTCAGGACCACAAAATATAGTACTTGTAGCAACTAAAGGTACACATGTTCCCACACTCACGAAAACAGCATTAGCAAATGCTGACGATAGAACGATACGTAGTTTTGTGGAATATTTTGTAGAACTTGAAGACGTCTTCCCAACACTATCACCTTATGACGTTTTTACTGATGACCTGGCTCCTGTAGAATTCCACTCCATGGAACTACTACGTAAAGCTAATTTATGAGTCATCTGAAAGTAGTAGCGACTGTATTTGGACTGTGTCTTCTATGTTCACTTTTATATGTAGTCGTAAAACAAAATACGTCGGTACCAAGTGAGCAAGCACCAAATTCAGAAGAAGTGGAGAGCATTCCGTCACGTAATACCACTGAAGGCTCTGCACTGGTCACTGGGAAGCATGAAGAGGAGAGTAGGTTACTCCAAGATATTCAGACCCAGCTTTCATTTGGTCCGCGGTATTCTGGAATGAGTGGGCATACTGACGTGATTGAGTGGATTACAAAGGAACTCGCTACCTCTACTTGGAACGTCGAAAAGCAAGAATGGGTACATACACAACACGATGGTGAAGAGTTTTCATTTGTTAACATTGTGAGTAGGTTTGCACCTGAGAAGACCAACCGAATTATTCTTGGTGCACACTACGATAGTCGCGCCCATGCTGACCAGGATAAAAACTATGGAGATGCCCCAGTACCAGGTGCAAATGACAGTGCTTCTGGGGTAGCTGTTTTGATTGAGGTCGTGCGCAGGTTAGCACAGGCTGAGGTACAACCAAACGTAGGTGTAGATGTTGTGTTTTTCGATGCTGAAGAGGGTGACCCAAGATTACCTACTGCAGGTAACCCATGGAGACCTTACGGTTCTGAGTACTTTGCTCACCACGTGACCGATTTTTACGGTGGCAATCTTCCAGAGGCAGGTCTTATTGTAGACATGGTGTGTGATGCAAATCTTGAATTCATAATTGAAGGTACTTCACATAGAGATGCAAAGGCAAATACAGAGCGTGTTTGGTCTATTGGGCATGCTATGTATCCAGAACTTTTTTCGTACGGTGAGTTTGTGAATATCTATGATGACCATATTTCACTAAATGCTGTTGGTATACCAAGCACCCTGCTCATAGACTTTACGTATCCATATTGGCATACCACACGTGACACGATAGATAAATGTTCAGCAAAAAATATGGAAAAGGTGGTAGAGGTTGTTTTAGCGTACGTGTATAGCTTTTAGATAAAGTAACTCCTCACACCTTTAAAATATGTCGTTTCGCCAACGCTATTTTGTTGAGAGACCGCTCCGGGGCGCTTGCCCAAGTCTTTAGTCTCTCCCCAAAATACGTTGGCTCCACTCAATTATGATTCCATACACGAGAATTATTGGTGTGAGGGGTTACTAGATAAAATCTTGTGTTTCTCTGTATGCGTGTCATAATACAACTGTCCTGTATTGGACAGTTGCGCCGAGCCTTAGCTTGCTAGAGCTTGGTGAGGAAAGTCCGGACACGTGCCGATTTTGTCTGCCACAGGCAGCAACAAAATCGAGTACCCGCCGTAGCACTATGTGCGAAGGAGGGTACTCGGTTTTAGCCACCTGTGGTGGATGAAATCGGCAGAAGGGTAGCGGGTAACGCCCGTCGTTTGTAATGGATAGAGGTGCGAGCAGTGACGTCGGACTCGAAAGGGAAAGAATTCCTTTGTAAAAAGGAATATTACCACGGTAACGTGGGTGCTAAACCAACAAGCTTTGCTTGTTGGTCGCACGAACATTTGCTTTGCAAATGTTTTAGTGAAACGGCAAAATCCTTACTCACGTGCAAGGCCGTACCGAGTCTTATCATATACGGCTCGGAGTGCCGCTAGATTCCGATGGTAACATCGGAACAAGATAAATAACTGTCGCCTGTTTTATCTACCGTAAGTTGTTGTAATTTCGAGTACCCCTAGTTTTTCTGATAGGACCCGCCTTCGTTAAAACTTCGGCAGGGTACTCAATTTTACAACCACCTACGGTGGGTAAAATTGGTACAGAATCCGGCTTATAGATACAGGTAACATACATGACAAAAGCTCGTTAATTCGAGCTTTTGTCTGTTTTAGATAAAAAAAATATTCCCTTGTAATGAGTAAGGTTGAACCTCCCTCATAAATACTTGCATAATCTGTAAATACGTGGTCTAATATTTCTAGAATACACTATTACTAAGTAACAACATTTTCTATCTACCTGGAGGTTGATATGAATAGATTAGGAAGAATGTTAGTTTCTGTATTGCGATTTTGCTTTGTCAGCATACCTATGTGGTTTTGGGAAAACCTGATTCTCGCAAGTATCCAAAGTGTCTTTCGATGGTTTACTGGTATAGTGCGACGAAATGCTCTTTGGGTTATGTTGGCTGGTATTTTTTTAGTGCTTATTGCGACTGAACAATACCAGATACTCGATTTATTATTGACGTATTCGCTGGTTATCGGTTTGATAATCTTCGGATTTTCGATAATGTTTCGAGGATTCAAAAAAAAGAAAAAAAAGTAGATGTGAACGCCGGGGCCTAAAAACCCCGGTTTCCGTTTACTGAATGGTATTCAAAAAAAATAACCACTGAGTAGTGGTTATTTTTTTTGAAGTTGCTCTATGCAGTTGTAACAGCTCCTTCCTTTTTCTCTGTTTTTTCTTCTTTTTGCTTGAAAGAAAGTGTCATACGTTGGTTGGCTGGTTCAAAGAGCGTAATCTTGAACTTGTAACTACGTCCAAGTTCTAGGCTCTTGTGAAGTTCTTCTGCGCTCGCAAACTCACTAATGTGCACAAGGCCAGCAACTCCTTCTTCGATAGAAGCAAGTGCTCCGTGCTTGTTGTACTTAATGATAGTTGCATCAACCATTTGATCCTTTTTGTATTTTTCTGCTGCTGATTTCCAAGGATTCTCCTTCAATGCTTTTATAGAAAGTGACACTTTACCATCTTTAATCTCAATCACCTTGACTTTGATCTTCTCACCTATTTTGTACATTGATTTTGGATTCTCAACGAGACCCCAATCTATTTCAGAAATATGTACAAGACCTTCAAGTCCTTCATCAATTTTGATGAAAATACCGAAGTCAACAGCACCGGTAACTTCACCTTCCACAGTATCTCCGACAGCGAAGCGCTCAGAAGT
This sequence comes from Parcubacteria group bacterium GW2011_GWD2_42_14, assembly GCA_000998045.1. GTDB lineage: Bacteria > Patescibacteriota > Minisyncoccia > Phycocordibacterales > UBA12088 > UBA12088. Next base: position 18,735 of record LCCS01000004.1, on the reverse strand, counting down.
GGTTCCTTTCTCTTCTTGTGGACCTCGTTCTGAGAAGATAAGCTTGTTCTCCTCCGCATCAGCAGTAATGATAACTACAGAGAGCTTATGACCGACAAGTTGCTTGAGTTCTTCAAGGATTTTTCCACGATCCCCGTCTTCTACACGTGGGTAATTTTCAGGTTTGAGCTGACTAGCTGGCAAGAAGCCCGTAACACCTTGCCAGTCGAGCATAAGTCCTCCTTTATTTGCTTCTTTGACAAGTACTTCAAATACCGTGCCCTTTGCAACTGCTTTCTCAGCCTCAGCCCAGATAAGAGCTTGTCGTGCTTCCATAAGTGAAAGCTCGATGTACCCCTCACTATTTGCAGTGCCAACTACTTTTGCAGCTATAGTATCACCTGGCTTGACGCGACGTAGGATATCACTTGCGGTGAGGAATTCTCGTCCGAAAATAATACCAGTACCAAAAGGATGTAATTCAATAAATACCTTATTCTTGGCCGTAGCCACTACAGGACCTTCTACGAGATCGCCCTCTTCAGGTGGAAGTGGACTTTTATCAAGAAATACAGCCATTTGACTTAAATCTGCGGTAGTTTCTAAAAGACCATCTTCTCTATCTGTTTTAATTTTTTGTACTTCTGTTTCCATATATACTAAAAAGCCGGAGGTGTTGCGTGTCGTACATCCAAAACTGATGAACATCGCAAGGTTAGCCTCCAACCCGTTTGGGTTTGCTGATAATGGGGTAACTTTACAGGAGAGCTCAGAGATTGTAAAGCTTGCCCCGCCGTGGCGGGTAAACTTCCAACTTTTAACATTTAACTTTCAACTAGCCCATGCTATACTCAGCAAACATATATGATAATAACTCACCATGGCGGGGAATTTTTTAAAGTGTCTTTTGGGGATACGACACTTGCTTTCAACCCAATTTCAAAAAACTCTAAGCTCAAACAGACACGCTTCGGTGCAGATATAGCCTTTATTACGTCAGAGCATCCTGATTTTACAGGGGTTGATCAGGTGAGTCATGGAGAAAAAGAGCCTTTTGTTATTCGTGGCCCTGGTGAGTACGAGGTGCGCGAAATAGTGATAAAAGGTTATCAAACAACGTCCGAGTACGGAGGAAAAGAGGTCATCAACACGGCATACCTCGTAACATTTGAAAAAATGTTTCTCCTTTTCCTTGGTGCTTTAAGTACCAAAGAATTACCTAAAGGGTTACAGGAAGCACTCGATAAGATTGACATTCTTTTTGTTCCTATTGGAGGGGACGGAGTTTTGATCCCTCAAAAAGCATATGAACTTGCGGTTTCTATAGAGCCAAAAATGATTGTGCCTATGCATCATACTGATATAGGAATACCGAATGCTCTTCAGCTCTTCCTCAAAGAAGAAGGATCAGCATCTGATAATCATAAGCCAATAAGTAAATTAACCCTCAAAAATAAAGATCTTGAAGATAAACAGAACGAAATTGTAGTCTTCTCAAGTTAATACATAGATATCAACTCTCTGATATCAAAAATACATGTTCTTAGAATACTTTGATAATTTACGGGAAAAACCAAAAGATGTACGAAAACGACATGCCCTTTTTTTAACATCCATTATTACTGGTATAGTCGTTCTCATTTGGATAGCTGGGATTCTTATAAGCAATTATGGAAGCCGGTCTCCCGACAGTGGTGTGGACACAGATGGGAACGGCCAAACTGAAGATATCACTACGCTTTTTAATTCTTCAAATACTTTCATGGAAGAAGGTAGTACTGATTTTGATGCACAAAATACCTGGGAGATGGAGCTCCAATCTTCGTTACAGAGTGAATCAAAGGTTAAGAAAGAGCGTGCAACATCTTCGCAAGAAGTCCCTAAAAGTAATGGGACTACCTCAGAGACTTCTGTCGTGAATACACTACAATAGTACTGACTATAATATTTTATCGCTATATATAAGGTTTAATCTATCAATATATACGTTTTTTTATTCGCCTTTTTAAGGGGAGTGTGGTAGTATTGCATGCAATTACCATATGGCAAAAGAGGATAAAAAGAAATCACCACCAGTAGAAAGTGGGGAGGGGAAACAGGATGCGTCAGTAATAGCATGTCCGATTACTGGTGAAATGCGGGAGTCTTATCTTGCATATGCCATGTCAGTTATTACACAGAGAGCCCTTCCTGATGTACGGGATGGTCTCAAGCCGGTACATCGTCGTATCCTCTATACAATGCACAAAATGGGACTTGTTTCTACCGCAAAGTTCCGCAAGTCAGCAGCAGTGGTAGGAGATGTGCTTGGTAAATACCATCCGCATGGTGATACTGCTGTCTATGATGCACTTGTAAAATTAGCTCAAGAATTTACTACTCGATATCCACTCGTGCTCGGACAGGGAAACTTCGGTTCTATTGACGGAGATAGTCCTGCCGCGATGCGTTATACCGAAGCAAAAATGACTAAGATTTCAAGTGAGATGCTTCGAGATATAGAAAAAGAGACCGTTGAATGGCGTCCAAACTATGATGAAACTCGTGATGAACCAATTGTGCTTCCTGCTGCAGTTCCGAACCTGCTTCTCAATGGAACACTCGGTATCGCTGTAGGAATGGCAACAAATATTCCTCCGCACAACCTAAACGAAGTTGTTGATGCATGTATTCACCTCATCAATAACCCTGACGCGTCACAAGATGAAATTTTTAACCTTGTGAAAGCCCCAGATTTTCCTACTGGTGCTGTTATTTTTAACCAAAAAGATATTAGACATGCGTACGCTACAGGAAAGGGTCCTATGGTGGTGCGTGGCGAAGCTGAAATCGTGGAAAACAAGAAAGGTGCCTTCTCTATTATCATCACCTCGCTACCGTATCGTGTGAATAAGTCAGAGCTTATCAAGCGTATGGCAAATCTCGTGACTCAGAAGAAACTTGAGGGGATACGTGATTTACGAGATGAATCAACGAGAGATATTCGAGTAGTAGTAGAACTCAAGACGGGAGCCCAACCACAGAAAGTTCTCAACTATCTATACAAACATACTGCATTAGAAGATACGTTCCACTTGAATCTTGTCGCACTCGTCGATGGCGTTCCACAAACCCTCTCCCTTAAAGGAGTTTTGGATGAGTTTGTGACGTATCGAAAACTTGTGGTTAAGCGTCGATGTGAATTTGACCTTAAAAAAGCACAGGCACGAGAGCACATCCTGCTTGGTCTAAAAAAAGCACTCGATAATATAGATGCGATAATTAAAATCATTAAAACATCCAAAGATGTTCCGCTTGCGAAAGCGGCGATGATGAAAAAATTCTCTTTTTCTGATATTCAAGCGACCGCCATTCTTGAAATGCGTCTTCAAAAGCTCGCAGGGCTTGAAAGAATTAAAATTGAAAATGAGCTGAAAGAAGTTCAGGCTCTTATCAAATGGCTAGAGTCGCTTCTAAAGAGTGAGAAAAAAATGGCTGAGCTTATAAGGAGTGAGTTTGAAGAAGTAAAAGCAAAGTACGGCGACGAACGAAGGACACGTGTTATCAAGGGTCCAGTTAAAAACATGACTCCTGAAGATATGATTGCTGAGGAGGAAAGTGTCTTGGTGATTACTCGTGGTGGCTACATCAAGCGTACAAACCCTGATGAGTACAAAAAACAAAAACGTGGAGGCGTTGGTGTGATTGACCTCAATACCAAGGAGGAAGATTTTGTAACAATTTTCCTCACCGCAAGTACCCATGATGACCTCCTCTTCTTTACAGATAAAGGTAAGGCGTATCAAATCAAGATGTATGACGTACCTGAGGGAAAACGTGCCACAAAAGGTAAGTCGGTGATGAATTTTCTCCCCCTTTCTGCTGATGAGTCTGTAACGTCTGTCGTTGCAATGACAAAAGAACTAAAGGAAAGTGATGGCTCACTTCTTATGGTTACCAAAGGTGGTATTACAAAAAAGACGAAGGCAAAGGATTTTCATGACGTCCGCCTCTCAGGCATTATTGCTATAAAACTTGCACCAGGTGATAAGCTTATACAAGCAAGTTTTGTAGAAAAGGGTGACACGGTGCTTTTGGCTACACGAAAGGGGCAATCAATTCGTTTTAAGGAAGATGACACCCGAGAGATGGGGCGAGCTGCAGCCGGTGTGCGTGGTGTAAAGCTTGGTACTGGAGACGTCGTAATAGGAGCAGATATCGCTCTGAAGGGTACAAAAGATAGCGAACTTTCACTACTGGTGGTGTCTGAAAACGGTTACGGAAAACAGACGAAACTTTCTGAGTTTAAAATACAAAAACGAAGTGGATCTGGAATAAAATGCGCAAGCACAACAACAAAAACGGGTACCTTAATGGCAAGTAGAATTCTTACTAAGGACATTGAGGAGCTTGTGGTTATCTCTAAAAAAGGTCAAGTTATACGAACAGGTATCAAGGAAATCCCTTCGATGGGCCGATCGACACAGGGTGTGAGAATAATGAAGTTACGAGCGGGGGATTCTATAGCCGCAATCATCTGCCTATAAGTTGAAAGTACAAAAAGTTTAAAGTTGAAAGTGCTTACACCTTCGGTGTACAAACAAAATCCCGCATTTGCGGGCTTTTGAACTTTCAACTTTGAACTTTCAACTTTTAACTCAGGGTTGTTATACACACCAAAATAACCCGAAAGAGGGTTATTTTTGTTACAATAGGTATACATTTTATGGCTTTTGCTAATCCAAAAAGAAACATAGAACAGTTTATGCTCGCAGAAGGTATGGAGGTGGCTGATTTCGGTGCAGGTGCTGGTTACTTAGCGGTGGAGGCAGCTGAAGTGGTGGGTAAAAAAGGCAAGGTGTTTGTCATAGATATTCAACAACAACTCCTCACAAAAAGTACGCACTACGCACAAGAGCATCATCTTGAGTCAATAGTATTCATTCATGGTGATTTAGAGAAAGAGAGAGGGTCAACACTTCCTGATCAAAGTGTTGATGCGGTGATTATTTCAAACATGCTGTTTCAGGTTGACGACAAATCTGCAGTACTACGTGAGGCGTACCGTATTTTGAAAGATACAGGTAAGGTGCTTGTGGTGGATTGGCGTGAATCTTTCGGTGGCATGGGTCCACAAACGGATCGTGTATTTCCTGAGTCAGAGTTGCGTACATATGCTGAAAATGAGGGTTTTGCATATGTATCTTCTATCGATGCAGGGGCATACCATTATGGTTTGATTTTCCGAAAACATGGGAAGTAACAGCCAAAACTTTTTTCAAATAGCACTCCTTGTAATATTCGGCGTCATGGCTGTCGTTGGTGTCATCGCAATCGCTATGAATAAAAACATAAATGAAGATGATGAATTTACTGTTCCGGTGGTCATATGGGGTCCACCACTTGAGGACAGAGCAATGATTAGAGTTTTAAATGATTTAAAAAAAGACAATGATTCCTTTGATAATGTCTCCTACGTTGAAAAGAACCCCAATACGATATACGGTGATTTACTCGAAGCTATTGCAACAGGTAATAGCCCCGATCTCGTGCTAATGAATTCTTCTGGCTTGCTACCTCTTCGAAACAAGCTGTATCCTATTTCATTTGAAACGCTGCCTCTTCAAAATTTTTATGATACCTATGTTGAGGGTGGAGATGTATTCGTGCTTTCCGATGGTATTTACGCCTTACCCGTCTTTGTCGACCCATTGGTCATGTACTGGAACAGAGATATTTTTACAAAAACTGCGATAGCTCAGGTACCGCAAGATTGGGATACATTTGTGCAACTCGTTCCCCGTCTGTCTACTATTGTGGGGGGAGCGGAGTTGGTCCAGAGTGGTATCGCATTTGGGGAGTATGATAATGTTCTTCATACGAAAGAAATTCTAAGTGCGCTTATAATGCAAACAGGCGTTTCGATAGTAATTGAACACAATAATAAGTTTATAACAGATATTTTTTCTGTTGATGAGCGTGTGGAAAAACCTGATCTTGCCTTACGTTTCTATACTTCTTTTTCCAATCCTGTGAAGACAGTGTATTCATGGAACAAGACGTTTGATCGTTCTCGAGAAGCGTTTGCGGCAAACAAAGTGGCTATGTATGCAGGGTTTGTGAGTGAAGAATCTGTATTAGCAGAAATAAACCCAAATCTCAATTTTGGAATGGCTCCGTTCCCTCAATCAAATAATACTCATAAATCGGTTACATATGGAAAGTTCTACGGTATAGCCGTGTTGAAAGCTTCCAAAAATCCCCAAGTTGCACTTGCGATTGCCAGAATCTTATCAGATGCGGGAGTTTCTAAACTATTGGCAAATTATGCTGGGCTTCCTTCAGCTCGTCGGGATGTTCTTACAGAGGTGAACAGTACCGATCCTTTTGGACACACAAAAACACAATCGGCTATCATGTCTCGTGCATGGTTGGAACCAGCACCACAATCGGCAGTAAATGATATTTTTTCAAGAGCTATAAATGGTATCGTTTCGGGTACATTGACTCCTGGTAACGCGATGTCGCAATCTGCAGCAGATTTAACAGTTCTTTTAACACCTTACAATAATAGGCCATAAAAATATGTCTACACTTGCAGCAGTCTTTGATAATCCGCTTGCTGGTGCACCGGATTTATACACATTATTGGGTTTAATACTCCAATCAGCTGTATATATTCTCTTTCCCATCATTGTCCTCATGATTGTGTATACTGGTTTTCTTTTTGTAAGTGCACAAGGTAATGCTTCTAAGCTTGAGGAAGCACGGAGGGCTTTGTTGTGGACTATTATAGGGGCTTTGATAATCTTGGGTTCTTGGGCACTTGCGGAAGCTATTCGTGCAACGGTAAATAATATTGCGGGCAATTAAAAATGTGACTATGAAAAAAATAAACATTTTTGGAAGATTAGCGCTTGCGGGAATCCTCATTTTTCCTTCCGTACTGTTAGCCCAACTTAAAAATATTGCAGCTACTTTTGTGACACTCCTTAATACCACGGTGTGGCTGATTATGGCTTTAGCAGTATTCTTTTTTGTTATTGGTGCGATACGGTTTATAGCGACCGCAGGTGATGAAAGAAGTAGATCTGATGGAAAACAAATGATGATTTGGGGAACTCTCTCTCTCTTTGTTATGGTTGCGGTATGGGGTATTGTGAACATTATTAAAAATACTTTCTTTGGATAGTATGCGTTTCCTATTGCCAGTACTTGGTTTCGTTTTACCAAAAATACTTTTTGCTCAAGTGACACTAGGTACTATTATTTTCGCTGCTCGTAATGTCTTTGTTGATTTAATACGAATAGCTCTTGGTGTTGCCCTTGTGGTATTCATTTGGGGTCTCGTGGTGTTTATTGCGAATGCGGACAATGAGAGGGAAAGAGAAGAAGGAAAAAGTAGAATGATTTGGGGTATCGTTGCACTCTTTATGATAGTGAGTATTTGGGGGGTAGTTGCAATCCTTGCTGATTTTGTAGGTGTTTCTGGTGCGGAGACAACACAGCCGGCGCCGATTATTGAGTACTAATAATGGGTTCCGAGTCGAAGACGAGGAGAAGCTGAAGCGCACTTGCAGTGCGTCGATATTGTTTGTCATGCAGCTGAGATATGGTGTGTTGGAGACCAGTGATGTTATTGACATAGGCTTTATGTATTTTTATATGTCCTATAACAACAACATTATCCCCAAGAACCTATTTTAATGAGGTAATATCGTGTTATTCTTTACATGAAGCCAGTTCTGAAAATTAATTTTAAAGTTTTTACTTATGTAGTAAATTCCATATTATTATTTTCGTTATTAGTTTATTAATAATTTTATTCTATGAAAAAAATTGCTCATATATTTTCTCTTGTATTAACTGCAATCCTTCCAGTTGGATTTGCTTTTGGTCAATCTTCAGTAGACCTATCCTGGCTTAACTCACTCGTTGCGTCAGTAGGTAACTTGGTTGCCATGTTGATTCCAGTTGTAATTGCTATTGGTCTCCTCTTCTTCATTTGGGGACTCGTACAGTACATCGCTGCATCTGGTGACGAAGCTGCAAAGGACGAAGGAAAACGAAAGATGATCTGGGGAATCATTGCCCTATTCGTTATCGTTGCTGTTTGGGGACTAGTAGCACTTCTCGGTGAACTGGTTGGAGTAGAACAAGGACAAAATGTGATTACACCCACAATTCCTGTTTAGTTCAAAAATAGTGTATATGGAGCAACAAGCGCGAGAACCCTCGCGCTTGTTGTGTATTACGTAGTATTTTCAATATCCCAAATAGGATATACTTGCAGTATGCCAGGATCAGTTCCAGCAGAGGTTCAAGGCCTTGTAGGCAGAATAGTAATTGAAATAATAAACCCGATTATTGGGGTAATTTTTGCAGCTGCACTTGTATATTTCTTATGGGGTTTGCTCATGTTTGTTATAAATGCGGGGAATGAGGCAAAACGTGGAGAATATAAACAGCATATGCTTTGGGGACTTATAGGTTTAGTGGTCATGATTTCAGCGTACGCTCTCATAGAGGTTGGGTTAAGAACATTTGGAGTTGAAAATAGGGATATGCCTGAAGGTCTTCCGATAAGTTTATAATTAAGCGCCTTGAGCTAAGTTAATCCGTCAGCTAGCGGACATTTTTTTAGTCATGTTCGCCCAGTAGACTCAGGCAAAAAATTGTATAAAAAAGTCAGAATACAATCTGACGTGCACTACATCTTTGTCCGCCCAGTAGGACTCGAACCTACGACCGTTCGCTTAAGAGGCGACTGCTCTACCAGCTGAGCTATGGGCGGATTGCGATAGTTTAGAACAAATTAGGGATAATGTAAACCCATACACTAAGTTTTTACTGCACAACCTATAGATGTTTTTAAGTGTAGGTGTGATACCTTTGTTAGTGGTAAATGCAATTATTGATAAAGTAGTGTAGAATGCTCTGAATCGTATAGAAGTATGTGATATGCCGAGGTGGCGAAATGGTAGACGCACTTGCCTTAGGAGCAAGCGGGGTGACCCATGGAGGTTCAAGTCCTCTCCTCGGCACAAAACAAAAGAGCGGAATGCGACAAGCATTCCGCGATTATTGTTTTGCCCGAGGAGAGGACTTGAAGACCTTTAGAGATATTCTAGGAGAGTAACGAACTAGAAAATCCTAAAGGTGTACTGATCCTGTAAGGATCAAGTCCTCGACTTATAAGGACTTGAAGATGTCGAACATATCGCAACGACTCCGAGCTCGACGAGGAGGAAGTGAGATGTGAGACATGTACCGTTCTCGTAGAGAAAAAGTCCTCTCCTCGGCACAAATAAAAAGGAACCTTTCCAAAGGTTCCTTTTTATTTGTGCGAGCTTTATACGCAAATTTAGTTTAATTATTAATATTATGGCTAGTCAGCAAGCTTTTTCTGGTGTTAACCACTTGATTTAAAAATACTTGACAATTATCTAGGATGGTGTATACTATAAACAGTTAGAACTTTTTATAGAGACATATTCACTCTGGGCTTTTTCGAAAGCACACTGTAAGTATGGGTGTTTCGGAGGCAGTGTATGCTAAAGAAAACCAGAAACTTACCTTTGGTAAGGAGTACTGTCTCATTGTGCAGTAAAATTTGTAGTAATTTTTTGAAGTATTATTTGTAGTAAACACACCAATAGGTGTGTGAACAAACCTGCGTTGTACTTGAAGTACATGACGAAGTGAAGTACATATTGAGAAGTTACTCCGAACACCTGTGTCAGTTTACCGACACTAATGCACAACCCCCCAACAGCCGCGTTCGTTTTTTGACCGGCTGTTTTTTTATTTGAAGCACAACTAAAAGCCTATGCTAGTAATATTATTCCATTTTGTATCAAAAAGAGTCTGACAAAAATTGTCTTTCATTTTTTCTTTCAAAAATATTTAAGTCCTTTTCAGTAACAAATCCATACGCTGTATTATTAAGTCTTTCAAGAGGACAAAAGAAAAAACGTTTTGGATTATTTGGTCCTCCGCCAATACCTATCGCAACAAAAACTGGTATTTTATGCTTACTTCCATACATCTCATATCGTTTACCTTGCTCCTTACTCCACCAAATCCCAAAATCACCGTATTTTCCTTCCCGGAAGGAAGAGCGAAATTTACATTCCACTGCTATTGTTTTTCCTGTCGATTTGTTTCGAAAAGTAAAGTCCGGATTGGTATCAGACTCTACCAGACGTTTAAGTTTTTTTGAAGAATCTTTTGTACGATCTGTGATTACCCAAATATTACTTGGAAACAAGGTAGAAATGTACCTTTCGAATTGTAAACCTTTCGCATAGCGAGAATAATAACGCAGAAGAAATATAGAAAACCCTATAATTACAAATACATCTATACTTCGCCAAATTTCTTTTTCAAAATGTAAAAATTGATAGAAGGGGTTAAATAAAATACTGGTAACTATAAAAACAATCATCCATCCGGTAACCTTACTTCGGTAGGTCGTATGGATAAGAACTAAACATGATAAAAACACGGTCCATCGTAAAAAATCGAAATCCCCTTTATATAAATTAAAGGTTGCAAGGATTAAAATAAAAATTGTAAAGAATATAAAAAAACGAGTTGGAGTATTCATGGATTATTGATGATAATTAAACATTCCGTTTTTTGAAAAATTTATCGGCAAAATCGGGGGGCGGGATCGACGATACGTCACTAAGGATTTTCCTCGTAAACTCCTCAAATCGTAAGTGCGTTTCGTCTAGGCTCGGCATCGCTGTGCGATAAGCCTGTGCCTTTCGATTCCCGCACGTACTGTGCATTGGCACAGTACTCCCGTACACAGCTTATTCGCTGCGCTCATAAACTGTGCCCGGGGCGGGAATCGAACCCGCACAGCCTCACGGCTACAAAATTTTAAGTCTTGCGTGTCTACCAATTTCACCACCCGGGCAGGTGTACAAGATACTATGAAAGAATACTCGACAAATAAGTTATTGTGTTTTAGTTTGAGGCCCAGGCCGGAATTGAACCGGCGAATAACGGTTTTGCAGACCGTCGTGTTAGCCACTTCACCACTGAGCCATCTTAGATAAAACTTACGCCGTTTGAGTAAGTCCTGTGGAACAGTGTATCACTCACTGAGCAACTCATCTACTCTTCGGCGACTTTTTTCCCCTTCGTCAATCATAAACTCAACATGAGGTATATGATTTATGTTTGATTTTTCTCTTAGATACTTCTTACACTCTCCTCTTTTTCGCATGAGAAATCCGATAGCTGGACCTTCTGCTGTTTCAGGAAAGACGGAAACATAAAATATTATCTTATCGAGTGAATGAGCAAGCTCAGTGTTCGTTATGGTGATGAGTGATGTTTTGTTGGACTGCGTGTTTACAAACGTTGCTGCCAGCTCCTGCAGATGTTGAGTGAGTATGGTGTGTCGTTGTTTGCTCATATTTAGTTTTCAGTCACTGTAAAAGCGATAATACTATCGTTGTACACAGGTTCTGTTTCAAGAGCAACCTCCATTTGTAATCCACAGTCATTGTTTTCGCCTACTCGTGACGTATCGGTTTTTCCTGATTTCATAGAAAGTATTCTTCCACGTCCGAGTTCTACATCACCTTTCTTTATAATGATTCTATCTTTTACTGATAGTTCGCCTGTCTCTACTCGACAACCAACAGTCTGTGCTTTTTTTGTAAAGCTGAAACATTTTAGAATTTTTGCAGTTCCTAGTATTTTTTCTCGACGTATTTTAGGACGTCTGGCTTCTATGGCGCCTTGTATCCAGTCTGTAAGCTCATAAATGATAGAGAAGTGCATTATCTCAACCCCGACTCGCAGAGCGAGCTCTTGTGCAGCGCTATCAGTCCCTACATTGAAGCCTATGATGATGGTATCCTTTTTTCCACTCGCATACTTGATATCTCCTTCTGCTATTTTTCCTACACCTTCATAAATAATATGGATACTCGTATTTTCATCCTCATGTTTGCGAAGCTCATGCTTAATAGCCTCAAGTGAACCTACCACATCACTTTTTATAATGACTGGGACATTGTACCGGTCGGTACTTTCTGATACCTCAGAATTTGTAACCTTGTTTGATATCGAAGAAAGCTGTACTGCATGTGCAACCTCGAGCGCTTCTTTTTTGGTTGGTACCGTTATGAAAGTAGCTCCCACTGGAGGGTTTTCCGAAAATCCAACAACCATAATAGGTGTGGAGAAAGTAGCTTCATGAATTTTGTTACCAAGAAAATTTTCAACGATACGGAGTGGAGCATACGCTTGTCCTGCGACGACATATGCGCCCGTTTTAAGTGAACCATTCTTAATGAGAAGAGTCGCAGAAATCCCTCGTTTTGGATCACATCGTGACTCAATCACGGTACCTGTAGCTGGTACCGTAGGGTCTCCCGTAAGCTCCTCCATGTCAGTCGCGAGTAGTAATAGGTCAAGAAGTTCAGGTATTCCTTTACCTGATTTAGAATCAATAAGTGAATATGAGATAGAGCCTCCCATACCTTCAAGGTAAATACCATGCTCAACAAGGCTTGATTTTGTTTTTTCTATGTCAGCATTATTTTTGTCAATTTTGGAGATTGCGACAAGATAGGGAATGTTTGCTTCTTCTATAGCTTTAAGGGCTTGAAGCGTTTGTGGTTTAACGCCATCGTCAGCAGCAACTACAAGTATTGCCAAATCGGCCACGCTCGATCCTCGTGATCGAAGATGTTGAAAAGCCTCATGTCCAGGTGTATCAAGAAATGTGATAAGTCGTTTTTCACCCGAAGAACTCGTATGTTCTACTTCGTATGCTGAAAGATGCTGGGTGATACCACCAGCTTCACCTTCAACTATTTTCGTTTTACGGATATAATCAAGAAGTGTGGATTTACCATGATCTATATGCCCCATAACGGTAACAACAGGAGGACGTTTTATGCATTTGTTGGCGTTTGCAGTCATAGTTGAGTTTATTTTTCATCGTGATAGTTTGAGCTATATGTTGCCGAGTATAGCCCAGAAATGTAGTAAGTGCAAACAAGAACACATTTAAAATAAATTCGCAATATCTATTTTATAAGTCATTTTAAGCTCAGTAGTTATGAATACTACACAACGTAATGAACAGACAAGAATTTACCTCGATAATGGGGCAAGTACGGCAGTTGATTCTCGTGTGGTGGCCGTAATGCAGCCCTACTGGAGTGAACATATTGGAAATGCTGGATCATTGCACGCTGAAGGACGATATGCAAAAAACATTCTTGATGAGGCACGAAGCTCTGTTGCAAAAAGTTTACATGCGATAGGTGAGCAGGTTATTTTTACGAGCGGTGGTACGGAGTCCAACAATCTTGCTATTTTTGGAGTGATTGAGAAATGCTTAGAGCAGGGGAAAAAACCAGAAGAATTGCATATCATTACAAGTGCTGTTGAACATAATTCAATAACAGATTGTTACGCTCATTTTGAAAGAAAAGGTGTACAGGTAACGTATATACCTGTAGATACCGAAGGTAGGGTTGATGTGCAAAAATTTGAGTCGGCATTTACGGAAAACACTGTACTTGTCTCATGTATGTATGTAAATAATGAGATAGGCACTATAGAGCACATCAAGGAGCTGTCAGGTATCGTACGGCAAGTAAGAAAAAATAATTCGGCGGTGTATCCTTTATTTCACACGGATGCAAGTCAATCGCCAGCGTGGGTTACGGTCAATATCCAGAAGCTTGGTGTCGACCTACTTACCTTAGATAGTCAAAAAATATATGGACCCAAAGGAGCTGGATGTCTTTTTGTGCGTGACCGAGAGCACATTAGTCCGATGATGTTCGGAGGAGGTCAGGAATATGGATTACGACCAGGAACACCCCCGATACCTCTTATTGTTGGATTTGCAAAGGCACTTGAACTGGTGGAAGAGGAACGTGAGACATACGTCAAAGAAGTTGCAGAGCTCCGAGATTGGTTGATAGCATATATACTTAAAAATGTAGACAATGTAGTATTGAATGGAGCCTTCGGAGAAGGGAGAATTGCTGGTAATATAAACATATCATTTCCAAATATAGATGATGAACAGCTGGTTATAGAAATGGATGTTCGAGGTGTTGCAGTGAGTGCAAAAAGCGCATGTCTTTCTGGGATAGAAGGAAGTCGTGTCGTGAAGGCGCTCCATAATGGAAGTCCCAAAAACTCTGGTGCATTACGATTTTCTTTGAGCAGGTATACGACGAAAAGTGAGATTGAAAGATGCGCGCAATGGCTACAAACATCCCACTAGTATTTTTTAGGTTATATGGTATAATATATGAATATGGTCCCGTTTCAAAATTTCACACCCAAAGCAAAAGAGGCGATTCGTCGTTCACACGAGCTTGCTGTTGAACGTGGTCAAAATCATGTAAATCCTCTACATCTACTTGCTGCGCTTGTGCTCCAAGAGGAGGGGATGATTTTTTCATTGCTTGAGCGACTTAACGTAGATGTTATTAGTTTGACAGATAGTATTCTTGATGCACTAGAGTCACCAGAGAACGCCTCGGTACTTTCACCTTCCTACCAACTCTATCTCACACCAGAGCTTGCACAGGTTCTAGAAAATGGTGCTAAAGTAGCAAGCTCCCTCAATGATCAGTTTGTAGGAACTGAGCATTTGTTTATCGCAATACTTGATACACCAGGACCCGCAAAAGACGTGTTATCAAAATATCAGTTTGAGCGAGAGACTGTGCTCTCTGCACTTTCGGAAGCTCGGGATACAGAAGGAAAAGAAGGTGTACAACCACAAAAATCACGCGCGCTCGCGAAGTACACACGTTCGCTCACAACCCTTGCTACGGAAAACAAACTAGACCCAGTTATTGGACGAGATAATGAGATTACGAGAATTATTCAAATAATTTCACGACGTACAAAAAACAACCCAATCCTTATCGGAGAAGCAGGGGTAGGTAAGACCGCTATAGCAGAAGGTCTTGCGGTGCGTATGGCTGCAGGAGACGTACCCGAAAGTCTCCGTGGAAAAGATTTGGTATCACTTGATCTTGGTATGCTGGTAGCAGGTACGAAGTATCGTGGTGAATTTGAGGAACGTCTAAAAGCGGTGATGAGAGAAATAGAACGTTCTTCAGGCAACATTATCCTCTTCATAGATGAGATTCATACGATTATCGGAGCAGGTGCCGCTGAAGGTTCTATAGACGCTGCAAACATGTTGAAGCCTGCACTTGCACGAGGTGACTTACGGGTAATAGGTGCTACGACCACGAAGGAGTATCAGAAGCATTTTGAAAAAGATGCAGCATTGACTCGACGTTTTCAACCTGTTCGAGTGAACGAACCTTCTATCGAAGATGGTATAGCTATTCTTCGAGGATTGCGTGAACGGTACGAGGTGTATCACGGAGTACGAGTGACTGACGACGCTATTGTGGCTGCGGTCAACCTTTCAGCTCGATACTTGACCGATAGATATCTTCCTGACAAAGCGATAGATCTTATAGATGAAGCAGCGTCAGCACTTCGAATCTCCCTTGAGAACAAACCTCCAGTTCTTGAAGAAGCACATCGAAAAATTATGCGACTTGAGATAGAGCGAGAGGCTTTGAAGAAAGACTCAGAAACAGCGACCTCTGTGACAGGACATAGGGCTAAAGATAGAATTGCAGAGATTGATAAAAAGGTACTTGAACTGCGTGAACAAACCCGAGAAATTGAAATCAAGTGGACGAATGAAAAAGACACATTAGGTGAAATTAAACATATTAAAAAAGAGTTAGAACAGAAGCGCGTGGAAGCTGACAGTGCTGAAGCTGTTGCAGACTTAAGTAAAGCTGCTGAGATACGGTATGGTTCCATTCCTGCACTTGAGAAAGGTTTGGACGAGAGTATAAAGCGTATGAAAAAGTTGCAAAAGAAACGCAGTATTTTGAAAGAAGAAATTACTGAGGCAGAAATTGCGGACGTTGTATCTCGATGGACTGGTATTCCTGTAGCACGCATGCTTGAGGAAGAAGCAGACAAACTTTCTCGGATGGAACAAGCTATAGAGAAGCGAGTCATAGGGCAGAAAGATGCCGTACTCAAGATTGCTGACGCAGTACGACGTTCACGTACAGGTATTGCTGACCCGAATAGACCTATTGGTTCGTTCCTTCTCCTTGGACCTACTGGAGTAGGTAAGACTGAGTTGAGTAAGGCGCTCGCAGAGTTTATGTTTGATGATGAGAATGCGCTTATTCGAGTAGATATGAGTGAGTATATGGAACGCCACTCCGTTTCCAAAATTATTGGAGCGCCCGCAGGATATGTGGGCTATGAAGAGGGGGGAAATCTTACTGAAACAGTACGCCATAGGCCATACTCAGTACTTCTGTTTGATGAGGTAGAGAAGGCCCATCCTGAGGTGTTCAATATTCTCTTGCAGGTACTCGATAACGGACACTTGACCGATGCTAAAGGTAGAAAAGTGAATTTCAAAAATACTATTATAATTCTGACGTCAAATATTGGTGCTCAGTATATCGATCGGATGAGTCGTATGGGCTTTAACATAGATACGACAGAGGTTGGAGATTATGAACATGCTAAGAGTAAGGTTATGGACTCACTCAAGGATTTCTTCAGACCAGAGTTTTTGAATAGGCTTGATGATATCATTCTCTTCAATATTCTTACACCTGAAGTGGTGAGTGAGATAGCGAAGCTTCAAATTGAAATTGTGGTTAAGCGTCTAGCACAGAAAGAGATAAGTCTAACAGTAGGGAAGGATGTCCTAGAGTGGCTTGCGAAAGAAGGGTACGATCCTCACTACGGTGCTCGACCAATGAAACGTTTGATTCAAAACAAAATCCTTACACCAGTAGCGTCTATGATAGTGACGAATGGTGTGCGAGAAGGTGGCGCTATTACAGTGAGTATAAAAAATACCGAAGTTGTGTTTGATGTTAAGAAAGGACGAGGAAAGGCAAAAAAGAGTTCCGTAAGACCATATAAAAACGTAGAAGCGTAGAAATTAAACAACAGGTCCTTATAAATGACCGGTTGTTTGTTTAAGTTGATACGTTAAAAATCCTCAGGTTATTATTATTGCTCAGCCAATTTGAGGACGGCTTCAATTTCTTTATCTGTAAGGTTTCCTGAGGATACATAATCGATAACCTTCATATCCTTCAAATCCTTTAGAGTTCCCGTTTTTTTAATTCCGTTTAAGAATAGTAATTTTATAGTGGGGTCTATGTCTGGATTTGAATTTACTTTTATAAACAAACTTCCCATATTGGTCTTAGCAACTTCAGCATGTTGAGTTGCAATGTATTCTTTAGAATATTTTGTTTTTGTTTGCAAGTCGGCACCCTCAGCAACATTCGTGTGACCAAGTACGGACATACCCCCAATAGTAATAGCTGTCCATAGACCTACAGTTTTTGCAAGCTTAGAACCTTGCATTTTTTTGGTCAGGGACATCAGAAATCCTTTAACTTTTTCCTCATCTCTATTTTGTAAAACTTCAGCAAGCTCTGGATTCTCTTCCTCGAGTTGGATAAGAGTGTTGGGTATATCAAGCGTTTCGTTGCAAACCTCAGTTAGAGCAACATCAGCGATTTCTGTATTGACCCCCAATGCATTTTCAATAGCATCTAACTGCGCTTCCCATTCAAGCAATTCTTTCATTTTCTCTTCTCTCTCCTCAGGACGTGCATTCTCAACCGCAAGGTTCAGTTCATGCAAAGTTCTTTCTTTTCGTGCAATATCAGAAGAATTGTTCTCTGAAGCAGTTTCTATAGGATGAATAGTATACTTTTCAAGTAAATCAGCATAATCAGTTCCTTCTGTAGGCTTTCGAACAGCGGTATTCTCAGCCTCCGGAAGAGCATTTTCGTTTCTTGAGAACATTTTTTCATTCATATGGGTTTACGTTTATTATGTTTACTATACAACAAGACATGACCCCAGCAAACAACTTGTATTCTTTCATAAAATGTATTGCTCGATATTTTATCGAGCAATACAACAAAACATCCGTCAGTCTAAAGACTGACGGATGTTGGCTAGAAGGGACAGAGTAACGAGTTCTGATGACAAGTACACCTCCAGCAAAGCTGGTGTCATTCATCTTCGAAATGTCTCTCGCCACAGTGAGGACAACGTGGAACTTGCTGTTCTGCGATTCGGAAGCCTTCTACCTTGACAAGCACCGTGCTTGCTGTAGGAGTGAGGAATGTATCATGTGTTTTGAAAATTGCTTTCCAAAACAATGATCGCAATGAGGTATGTTCCTCTTTCAGATTTGCAAGAATTTTCGCGTCATTCGGACTGGGTTCACCTTCAATTTGTAAGCGGGCAGTCAATTGGTCGTGTTGAACGCAAGTATCTTCAACCAATGTTGCAAGGGCTTTCTGGTAGTCGGACATCCTGTCACCTACCACTACCATACCTTCGGTTACAGGTTCCCCGGCATCAACGAACTGCTTGCTGACCATGAGTTGCATGATTCTCGGGACACAACTGTCCTTGAATCCATCGATCCTGGTAATCAGCTCCAGCGCCTCTTTTAAAAGTTGTTCCTGAGTTTTCTTTTTCATTCATATGCTCCTTAAAAGTACAGATTACACAACGTTTAACAACGGTGAGTGTTCGAATGGTATTTAAACATATACATACCATTTGTCAATAAGTCCGGGTGGTAAATTCTCTACCGAAATGCAACTACTTTTAATAATGAGATTCTTGGAACTTTTGTAATAATACCTTGTTCAAGTGCAACCTCATAGGAACTACGGT
>LCCS01000003.1 GCA_000998045.1 Parcubacteria group bacterium GW2011_GWD2_42_14 | reverse complement strand
TTAAACAAGTTTTGTAGAGCTGTTCCAGGTGGAGTGATTTCTTTGTCAACCGAAATATGGTTTGTATACGTTGTGTCTTTAAGATTAAGTACAACGACAAGTTCTTGGTTATCTATGATACGTGAATACGCAAGCATTCCATACCCAAGTTCTGGGTAGGTAAAGAATTCTCCATTCTCAGATATTTCTCGAAAGTAACACCGACCGTATCGCAACGCAGGCTCTGACTGTCGTACATGAATTATTTTTGCAATTTCTTTATAGAGTGGATGTTTGGAGTTAAAGAAATGCATGCCATGTGTACCGAATGCTCCCCACTTTCCACCAAACATACACTCACGAATTTGGTTGTGTTGACATGGTCCATCTTCTGCTCCTCCGTCAAAACCTTGTTCTGTACCATAGTATATTGCGGGTATTCCAGGCGCAGTTAGAAGATACCCAATACCAAGCACCACCTGTTGTTTATTTGGAACCCGATGCAAAAACCGCCGGTATGGACGCACCATTTGGTCGTGATTATCGAGAAAGGTGACGAGACAGTCACTTCCATCACTTTGAGGATACATTTGTCGTACTTTGTCATACCGCTCGCGCAGTCGCGCAGGACTTACAAAACCTTTGATAACTTCTTCGAGGATAAAGTACAAGGGAAAATCAAGTGATGCGTCGAGTGCGTGGAGTCGCTCACTGCCTGTCTTTTGTTGACCCACATACGTCGCTATCATTGCATCATCATCAACTATTTCACCAAAGAGTAAGAAATTTTTTTTGCCTATGGTCTCAGCAAATTCTTTTATTCTATTAAAGAATGTGACTGCGGGATGATTGTCGACATGTTTTACAGTATCTACTCGGTACCCGTCAATATCAGCCTCTACAATCCAATACTTGTAAACAGCAATAAGTGTCTCGAGAGTATTTTGGTTACTCAAATCTAGATCCTTTAAATTAAAAAAATCGCCATGTAACGCCTGCTCATCATCAAACCAATTCGCAATACTCCCGTGTCGTGAATAGCAATCAGGGTCCTGAAGCTCAGCCGGCCATACCGCGTCATCCTCATCGTATTTTTCAGGCGGATGCTTTGCTCGCCAAAAGCCAAACGGATGTCGAGCATCCTTTGAGTAACATGGTGAGTCATCGTGTGAGTATGCCCAGTTATCTGCTGTGTGGTTGATGACTATATCAAGAACGACATACATACCAAGCTTGTGTGCAGCTTTGATTAGGTCCTGGAGATCTTTTTTTGTTCCAAAATGTGGATCAATTGCAAGAAAATGCTGTATCGCGTAACCATGCAAAGACCCACCCTTATCAATACGATTTTTAAACACAGGGCTTAACCAAATCGTCGTTATGCCAAGTTTTTTTAAATACGCTAAACGGCGTTTTATTCCTTTCAAGGTACCACCTTGGACACCGTTGCCTTTTTTTGGGTTGAGAGTACCTTTCCCAGGTTTACCGTTGTAAGGTGGCGCTTTTTTTCCATTATCAAAACGATCAACGATGAGAAAATAGATTACCTGATCTCGCCAATCAGAAGGTGAGGGGTGTACGGTGCCTCGAGGTTTAAAATCAAGTTCGATGATTGAAGAAGGATTTTTGTTCTGCATTACGTATAAGTATACTACCTGTCCGTAGTATTAAAGTATTACTTTTTATAAAAAAGTGCGTATACAACCTTACTTCTCTTCGAAGAGTGCATGTAGAGAGGCTTCTTTAAGTGACTCACCGCGCTCGTAGTTGTCTCGTACCCAATCGATTTCTGCTATCCAAGGGCTGAGTATTCCGAGTACTATTGTGGCAAGTATGGCGGAGCCAATAAAAAATCCAACCCCATATATAACGCCAGTAAAAAAAATATGTTTTACAGAATTACGACGAACAGCATCGGTTGTCAGTATTTCCATTTGCTCAAGAATTTTCTTCTGAAAGTTTTGGGTGTCTGAATCCATATCAATAGTTTACTATGTATTTGAGTGACAGCACGCGAGCGGGTGGGGAAATACAACCCTTGTTGACAATGAAATAAATACCTATAGGCTACCAAATGGAAATATATTAGCTCACATCATTAAACATATACCGGAGGAGAAAATGTTACAAAAAAGAGAAATGTATTCTCGCGCATGCGTAGAGTACAGTTGGAATTTACTCGGTTTTTTTGAGAAGTCTGATCGACATGAAGTGTATCAATCAATACTGAACATTTGGGCAGAAAATGACCCTTTAGTACAACGAGTTTTGCAAGGTGAAACAACGTTCGAGGAAATGGTTAGGCCACTCATTGATGAGAACAATAATCTGTGTTTGTTTGGACGTAGAGCGTGTTATTCGAAGCTGTTTGTTATTGTTGCTGAAAAATATCGTGAACAATTTGCAAACATTGTAAGCTTCAGGTCCGTGCATCAGGGTTCATTTGTTGACTTAACTGCAGTGGTAAACCGCGCGCAGTGGTTGAGAAAAGAATTAAAACGACTTGTCAGTTTTTTACCGATACTATCTCTTTTTGTGTGGCTTATCTGTTGTTGGCTTACTGGCGGGATTGCTGACAGTATAAAGATTACTCTTGAAATCATACTTGCGTGCATACTTATTTACAGTGTTGTACGGGCTAAGCAGTACACGGTCTACCTTAGACAACGACGAGACTTTGCGGAGAAAACGTTAGCCGATGTAAGATTTCTTGATGCTGTTGCGCAAACAATTCGAAATAAGGAGTAATACCTAATACCTTTGATAATCCCGCGCAGGTGACTGTGCGGGATAAGTGTTTTGAAATACTAGTGGGAGTTCTAGTATTTTGCCTAGGAGGAGAAGGATTCCATTACATGGTACATGTAATGGACCCCACTTCCTCCTCGACAGGCTCGGAGACGCTATAAAATATTGTTAATGATTTGTTTTTTTGTAAAAATCCAGACCAAACAAAAGTATTAGTGAAGATGTTGATATTTGCCAATAAGAAAGTTCATAGTTTAATGTGAAAAATGAGTGAAACATTATTGAAACAAGATAAAGAATACTTCCTCCAATTAATATAAGCGACACATAATCTCTTACTTTGAGTTTATTAATGATTTTTCTCATCTTGTAAAAGATTGCAACATGTTTTTCTGCCTCATCCTCGATTTTAAATAACACAGTCTGAATATCCTTTTCAAAAGCTTGCATTTCGCTGTCATTTTTAATAGGGCTACTGTCAGTTCCTTCTGGTATAAAACGCATTACTGTTGCACGACTCCAAAAACGTAATACTCGAGGTACGTGTAGAAGAACTTCACAATCACTTTCAAGTTCAGCCTGAGCAATTGATATTATGTTTTTTGTTTCAGTGCTTAAGGGGGCTTTTTCTGGAGGTAAATATTCTGTCGAAATATTTTTAGTGTATTTGCTTAAACAATCAATAAAATGTTGGTTCCTGGCTCTGCGCACAGCATGTCTAAAATTAACGAGGGAGCGAGCTAATTGTTTTAGTTCAACAATCTTTTCTTTATATGCAAAAGTATTAAAAGCCCAGACGCCTGTAGATATTGTTGCAAGCGAAATTACTACAGACTGAATTAGTTTAGCGAT
This sequence comes from Parcubacteria group bacterium GW2011_GWD2_42_14, assembly GCA_000998045.1. GTDB lineage: Bacteria > Patescibacteriota > Minisyncoccia > Phycocordibacterales > UBA12088 > UBA12088. The sequence goes on along the minus strand of LCCS01000003.1, from coordinate 32,965 downwards.
TTGTACAGCTTCTACCATATTTCATACTATACACGTTACCTTATCTTTATACACATTGATATTTGTGACTTTTTTTAGAAATAGGGTTAATTGTGGCAGTATGTTTTGTTGTCATATATCAGAAGGATTCATTCCATGTTTGGTAAGTGGAGAAAGTGGTCAAGTCTATCAAAGTGACTTTCTATATTTTTAGTATAGGTGTATTCTAAATCATTACACTAAAATATAAAAATTTCTTGGTGTGTTTAGGGGTATTTATTAAAGAAAAATAATTTTGAGTTATGAATAAATTTAAAACAATAAAAGTATTTATATTCCTCGCCGTGATTGGAATAATGAGTACACCGTTTCAAATAAACGCTTCATCTCTCGATTTGACAGTAACAAAATACATAAACTCGCTTAAGGCACAGATTACAACTTTAAAGGCAGAAAATATAGAATTAAAAGCAGAAATTAAAAGTTTGAGAGGAGATAATATAATTAAAACAAAAAAGGTTGAACAAGAAAATGATACTGCTAAAGATGCTCGTGTCGCTTACGCTAAGTGGAACACTATAATCAATGAGATTGAACTAGGAAAATATAATAAAGGAGCTGTTGAAGGATGTAAGGCCGTCAATGGTTGCCCAATAAAACCATTCCCCACAGTTCTTTCTGCTTTAATTAAAAAACTCTACAACGAGGGTATTCTTACTAAAGCAGGGTACACAGAAGGTTATGCGCCAAAAACTATGTCACTAGAGTCAAAGGTACGAAAAGTAATTATTGATGAAATACGTCTTGAACAAACGAAGTTACAAGAAAAAATGATGTAAAATTATTCTCCTTCCAGAAGGATTCTTTCCCTACGGGAACGGTACATGTTTCGGACCTCACTTCCTCAGCACTTTCTTTCCGTTAGAAAGTGCTGAGTCGTTGCGGTAACCTCAACATCTTCGAATCCTTCACGCGAGCAAAGTGGTTTGCTCGCTTGGGCGGACATATTAAAAAACACCCTCAAAAGGTGTTTTTTTGATATGTCCGCCCAGAAGGATTCGAACCTTCGACCCGCGGCTTAAAAGGCCGTTGCTCTACCAACTGAGCTATGGGCGGAAAAACTTTATTTATTTCGTCTACAACCGATGTATAAAATACCACGGATTGAGAAAGACTACGATAAAATTATCCTTTTGTCTACAAAGGTATGTCAAAAGAAAACAACCCGGGACCAAGGAAGAGAAGGGAGAGACATATAATGAACAAAAGAATTTGCACCTGCTCAGCACTACTGTTGGACCGTGAGGAAGATTCTTGTAAGTATGTGAGTATAGTGAGAAACATACCAAATATCGCTGCTAGTTGCGTATATGCCCCCATTAGCAGTAGAAGCCCAACGGTAAGCTTGGTGAGTCCATACAAATATCCCACTATCCCTACAAATACCCCGTGAGCGTATGCGACTCGCGCAGCTTGAAGTAGACGCATCCCAAACATAAGAAAAAATATCCCGACGGTAAAACGAAGTAAAAAAATGACAGGCAATGTAAAAGAAAACAGTGCTGGAAATAGGGACATCATACAGGTAGTATAGTTAGGACTTACGGAAACAGCGCACTTCGTTGTCAAACTTCACAAAATGTCGTTCACTGTACGACGTGTACAACTCACTCCATTTTGTTCGTTTTCCTCGAACTGCATCTGTTTGCGTAAGTCCTATAAGTATACCAAGGAGTATGCAAACTGTTTACCTTATTTTACATAATATACGAAGTACCCATAACGTGGGGTCTATTCTGCGAACGGCGGATGCTGCTGGTGTACGCAAAGTGTACCTGTGTGGCTATACACCAGCTCCAATCGACAGGTTTGGAAGGAAGCGTGCAGATATTGCTAAAGTTGCACTCGGGGCAGAGGAGAGTGTTGTGTGGAAACACGAGGAGGATGTTCGTGAGGTAATTCAAACACTCAAAGAAAAAGATGTGTTCGTGGTGGCAGTTGAACAAGACGCCTCCTCAGTTTCCTACACTGAGTCGTATCCAGATAAAAAAGATATAGCCCTCATTGTTGGAGAAGAAACAAAAGGTATAGAACAAGAACTACTAGATATGTGTCATCGAATCGTAGAGATACCTATGGCAGGGGAAAAGGAATCACTTAATGTTGCGGTCGCTGCTGGGATTGTACTATTCAGACTTATTGAGTAATTTGCTTAGTTCTTCGCGAGCAACACGCTCGTCACTCCATTCAGTTTTTTTACCATTAGCTTCCATGATGTACGGGTCGGTACCCTTGCCGGTGATAAGCACTATGTCATCTTCACTTGCTCGTGTGAGTGCGTGACGTATCGCGAGTCTCCTGTCGAGTATCACTGTAGCTTTTTTCTTCTCAAGCCCTGCTTGCATTTCTTCAAGTATTTTTTTTGGGTCCTCATCGTAGGGATCTTCGTTAGTGAGGATTATTTCACTGCAGTATTTCTCAGCAATCTTTGCCATTACAGGACGTTTTGCCGCATCCCGCCCACCACCACAGTTGCCAAGGACGCAAATTTTTCGAGAATTTGGAAAAGAGGTGTACAGCTTTTCAAGTGAATCGGCAGTATGTGCATAGTCGACAATTACATCAAACTTCTGTCCTTCTTCAATACGTTCCACACGACCTTTTACGATGGAAAGCTTTTCCACTGCACGTTTAATAACCTCACGTTTGATACCTATAGCTCTTGTTAACGTTGCAGCTGCAAGTATGTTGTAAATATTAAATGTTCCAGGGAGGGGAGAGTGTATTGAGGTGCCTTCAAACGTGAGTAAGGTGCCACGCTCGTTCGTAACGTAAGGTTCTGCCTTTTTCAAACTGTAGGATAGAGTAGCAACTTCGCTACCATGCGTTTCAAGAAACAGAGTTCCGTGATCGTCGTCTGTATTTGCGACAAGGATGCGATTTGGCTTCGGTGAAGCAAGGAGAGCATCTTTAAGGAGAAGTTTGGCGTCACGGTATGCTTCAAACGAACCATGACTCTCGATATGTTCAGGTGACAGATTGGTAAATATGAGTGCATTCATTTCAATGTGTTTGTGCCTATTCATTTTTGCACCCTCGCTTGTCATTTCAAGTACAGCGAAAGCGCAATCTTCCTTAACCGCCTGGGCAAGGAATTTTTGTATGAAAAAACGACCAGGCATGCTCATTTTGTACATGTTTGGTTGCGATTCGTCGGCTATTTTTATTCGTATGGTATTTGAGAGCGCCACTGTATGACCGGCTTCTTCAAGAATGGCAGTCACCAACTCAGAAACAGTACTTTTTCCTTTTGTTCCTGTGATACCGATTACGTACAGTTTGCGAGAAGGGAAGCTATAGCGGACAGCACCTATGGTTGCAAGTAGACTATGGTAGAGTGGTTGAAGCGCACGGAATACTTGTTTCGGTATGATGCGTTTGATACGTCTGAGTAGTTTTTCCATACGATTATTGTCGTGAAAGGAGCTTGAGGGCTTCTCTAATAATTTCTCCCTGTTCTTTTATTTCTTCTGGTATGAGACGTAATGCTTGCCGAGCTTCATCTGTGCGATAGCCTAATGTTTTGAGTGCCTCGAGTACGTCCTCGTCTTCATGGCGGAATTCTTCCATGTTTGCAATATCAAATCTACCTACTTTATCCTTAAGCTCAAGTACAATTTTTTCTGCACTTTTCTTTCCAACACCGCTGACTTTGGTTAGGTAGGTGATATCTCCTCGAGCTATGGCACCGAGGAGCTTATCAATACTCTCAAGCCCAATAATACCGAGTGCGGATCTTGGTCCGATGCCGTTCACACCTATTAGGAGGGTGAAGAGCTCGAGCTCGTCTTCCGTAGGAAAGCCAAACAAATCCATGGCATCTTCTCGTACAGCGAGGTGTGTATGCAGACTTATCTCGTCGCCAGCCTTGAGTTCGAGAAGTATCCGTTGCGGGCAAAATACACGATACCCAACCCCATGTACATCAAGCACGATAGAAATGTTTTTAGTAGTGAGTACTGTCCCAGAAAGGTGAGCTATCATTTCTCAATCATAGCGTACTTATGTACTTTTCGCGAAATTGTTCAGAATGAGTATATAAACAAAGAAAATCGCACCTAATTTAAAAAACTAGGTGCGAGATGCATGACAAGGCTCAATTTATATTTATACGGACGCTCGGTCTCCTTGTTCTGGCGCCTCACCCACTTTAGCCATACTACTGATATGGTATCACTGTAAAGCATATTTCTTACTTGCGTTCTCTCTAAGCTGTGGTATTCTCTCTGCACTATGCCAATAATTAAATCAGCAAAAAAAGCCGACAAAGCAAGTAAGCGTAAGCATGTCTTTAACCTACGACGAACGCGCGAGATGAAGGAGGTTGTCAAAGAAGTAAAAGAATTGGTAGCCAAGGGAAATGCTTCAGAAGCTGAGAAAAAACTTCCTGAAGCCTACAAAGCTATTGATAAAGCTGCAAAAAGAGGAGTTATCAAGAAAAATACTGCAAACCGAAAGAAATCACTCCTTGCGCGAACACTGCTTAAAAAGGTTGAGAAGAAGGTTACCAAAAAATCAAAAGCCACAGAAGAAAAATAAATATTTTTCTTAACAAAAAACACCCGAGGGTGTTTTTTGCTTTTAGGACTTACGCAAACGGGTAAGTTCACAGAGCAACGTCTGCCTGCGCAGACAGGAAGAAGAGTCCGTAAGTCTTACTCAGGAGTGTAGAAACGTTTGTCAGTATAATTAGCAAGCACTCGTGCACTTGGAAAAAAAATATTTTTAGGAAGCTTATTTAAATCAAACCATTTCCACTCCGTTATTTCGTTTGGCTCCACAACCTTTGCTTCACCTTGAAACGTTCTACATAGCATACCTATGGTAACAAAATGAGCATCAGGTACCATGTCATTGGAAAGACTTATTACTTCCAAATCATTGGTTTCAATGTGTATACTTGTTTCTTCTAACATTTCTCTTTGAGCACCTACTTCAAAACTTTCTCCAAAATGGAGTTTCCCTCCAGGCATAGTCCATGTTCCTTCACCGTGAAGTTCGCTGTCAGCTTTTGTGGGGTCGGTATGTCGTAGTCCGAGTAAGATTTCGTTCCCACGAAGAAGCATGACACCAAATCCTACACCAATCTTACTGTTTTCTTGCATGTGATTCTAACTATTATTAATTTTTAGGGAAAAGAGTATTCTCTTTCTTACGAAGCAGTACCACAAGCTCTTCAAAGTATTTTGCAACTGTAGCATCAACTGCTATCTTTTCTGTTTTATAGTCAAGAACTTCTTGCAGAGTTACGTTTTTTTCATGCCACAGCTTTCCGTCTTCTAGGTAGATGTTGACAGGGTCAATAAGTTTGTCGAGTGCGTACACAAAACGGCTTTCAGGATCTTGTTTAAGTTCATAAGCTTCGATGTACGCATGCAAATCCTTGAACTCTGGAAATTCTGAAGCCATTCGTTCTTGTGCTTCATGCTCTCGTAGTGCCTTATTTTCCTTACCTTCCGTGCCGTGTGCGTAGGTATCACCAGCATACGTTTCAACAAGGTCATGAACAAGTGCATATTTTATAACCAAATCCTTATCAAGGTGAAGATTTTCTTTTTCAATCAAATACCACGCAAGGAGTGTGAGCTGGTAGCTGTGTTCCACGGTGTTTGCATAGCGTGTTTCCCCAGGAATCCGAGCCACACGTTCAACTTTATGGGTCAGGTGTGTGAAGCGGACAAATTGGAGGAGGGACTCAAGTGGGGTCATGGAGGTAGTGTAGCAAAGTAGGGAGGGAAGTGCGAGGAGGAAAAAAATACTAGCATTAATTCTAGTATTTTTGTGGATCGCCAGGATTCTTCCATTACCCTCCTCCGCGCCAAGGCTACGGACGGGCAAGCAGGAACGGTACACCTTTTGCCACAAGGGCACTTCTTGTTTACTAACTCGCTTTACTCGTAAGTAAACAAAGTCGCGCAGGCTCAGTTCGCCTTGCGAGGCTCCTTCAATAAGCTCAAGGGTCTTCGAATCCTGGACACACGATGCATTAGCATCGTGTTCGAGGGCACTTTGTGGGGGAAGGTATCGTCAGGATTCTCCCATTACATGGACGGTACATGTTTCGGACCTCACTTCCTCCTCGACAAACTCGGAGTCGTTGCGGTAACCTCAACATCTTCGAATCCTGGACGCAAGGTGTGTAGACACCTTGCTCTCGGGCACAAATAGAAAAAACCGTTTGCAAACGGTTTTTTCTATTTGTGCCCTCGCCAGGATTCGAACCTGGATTACCAGCTCCGCAAGCTAACGTTCTATCCATTGAACTACGAGGGCATTGCTTGGTTGTCAGACTATACCAAGGATTATAAAAAATTACCACAAATGCGAAGGGTAGAGGACTTACGCAAACGGATACAGTTCGAGGCGCGCAAACAAAATACTACGAGGCGTATGTCTATACGGTGAGGAGTATTTTGTGTAGCGCAACGAAGAAGTGTGCCGTTTCCGTAAGTCCTATCCTAGAAGCCGAGCCATTCCATGACTTTGTGTACCAGTGGTTCGTGGTGATCATCCTGCGGGAGAAAGTGTATAAGAAAGTCATGGACTTCGTTTGCGTGGACCTTCTCAAGAGGAATGATGATATCAAGTGCAAATAACTTTTTTGATTTAAAGATAAGTCTTGGTATATGTTTGGGAGTCAGTTCCTCGATTCCAAAAGATTTAAGACTTTGGAAAGGGTACAATACGTCGTCAATTCGGAGACCCCGTTGAGAAATTTCAAAAGTGACTTCGTTAGGTTTGCGTGATGCAAAAATGGCGAGAACAAAAGCAGCAATTAAAATAAAAAGCGCAAAAAGTACGTTGTTAAAAATAAGTGCAGCGACTGCTCCAGCGACAGATACTAATCCTAGTGCCCAATACCACTCACTTCCTTTCTCAAAGTGTGTGTACTCGTAATCAGTCCACTCTATCGGCTTTTTATTTACAGCTTCTTTTGAAGCAGTGTTTTCTTCCATATGAATAATCATAGACGAGAGTAGGGTGCGTGCGCCAGTAGTACATACACAGAAAACGTTTATAAACTTTGTAGCGATTTTTCAGCTTCTTTGAGTTGTTCGAGACTGTTCATAGGATACCAAAAAGCAAGTTGTTCTATATGGACCGGATGATCTTGTGCGTAGCGATTGAGGGCGTGAGTAATATATCGCTCACCCGTTTCAGGCCACTCGTCGTAATAGTCAAACAGGTCTGTGTGGAGGACAAGTCCAGAGGCACTTACTAAGTTAGTTGCTGGTTTCTCTGGTTTTTCGACAATTGTCTTTAGTGTGCCATCTTCTTTAAGCTCTATGACACCAAATGCACGAGGGTCAGGGTGTTCATATGCAAGAAGACAACTTTTATGTTGCAGGGCTCTTCCGATAGCTGTGCCATCAACTAAATCATCACCATACATAAGGAGAAAAGAATCATGAAGCAGGTGGCGTGCTTGCTCAAGCGCATGCGCCGTCCCGAGGGGATTGTGTTGCCAGACATAGTGCATCTTCCTCCCACAAAACACATCGCCACAATAATCAATAATCATGTCACCTTTGTAACCGACGACTACAATCACCTCTGTTATCTCTTTCGGAAGGGAAGAAATGATGTGTTCGATAATTGGTTTTCCAGCAGCGTGAATAAGCTGTTTTGGTTTCTCTTGGGTAAGGGGGTGCATACGGGTTCCTTTACCCGCTGCAAGAATAACTGCCTGCATTTGAATGGTGTTTAATAGATAATAAGTTTCCTATACCACTCTACCTTGTGAACTGACGCTTAGCAAAACTCCTTCTTTGTGGATAAAGCTTTGACAAACATGTTTTCATGTGCCAAAATAAATGGAGCATGGGTCTTTTCAAAAAATACCAAGCAACCACAGTCTACTTGCTGGTGTAAAAAAGGAGGAAAACATGGACATTGGGATTTATAATGCATTGTTCATTTTCTGCAATCCAAATGGATTACATATTCAGATAGAAAAAAACAATGCGGGAAATTACGGAATGGCTTTTCATCACGAAAGTTCAGTCATCTGTAGATGGGAGCCCTTTTCTTCGGATGTAGGAATAGTTCTGAATCAAATCGAACGGGTTCTCAAAATGGTTATCGTGTACGGGAGGTTGACGTACCTTACGGAAGGTACGTTCCTCTATAATTGGTACAACGTGGCAAGAAAAATTTTACCTGAGGATTTGGTTTTGTCTCACGTCCAAGTTGAGGGGATTGTCGCTAACCTGAAGCATCAGGTTGAACACCCAAAACCAAAAAGTGCCCCGTCCTCTCCAGAAACAGAAGTTTTTGTTGGCGCTATTGTGCCACAAGGAAACTCTCTGATAGAGGAGACATACCATGTCTAAGTCAAAGTCTAACCCCGGGTGATCTATCACCCGGGGTTTTCGTAACTCCTATGAAAAATTTTCAAAAAAAGATGTGAGAGAAGCTATCGGTTTGATTTGCAGGTATGTTTTTTTATAATCTTCCTTACTTAGTTCTGCACGGGTGCGGTTGTACCCCGAGGGAATAAAAATCGCATCCCAACCATAGCCACTTTTGCCGGCTGGTGTTTCTGCTATTTCTCCTTGTAAAGCTCCTTCAAAAATTTGCACGATTGCACCATCGTAATATCCGTATGCACACCGAGCCACTGCTTTCCGAGTTTGTCCGTCTATCATTCTACACATCGTCTCAAGCGGTACGGCATCAACAAAAAATCGAATAAAAGGACCAGGAAGCCCACCAAGGGCTTCAAATTCTAGTGATACATCCTCGACGAGTATAGGAGAATGTGTTTTTTCGTAGGCGTGACGCACTTTATGCTCAGTAATTTCTTTCAAATCAAGTGATTGTATTTCATCCAAATCAAGCTCCATGTGCTCAATAGGGAAGCCCAAGTAAAGAGCTAGCTGGTCGGCTTTGTTTTGGTTCCCTGTTATGAAAGTGATCTGTTTCTTTTGCACATAGTCATTGTATGGTAAGCGCCTATGTAATTCTAGGGTACGAACACTTGTGTATTGACTATACCCCCCAGGGGGTATACAGTATGCATATGAAATATATTAAAGACACAGGCAAACAAAAAATTATTCGCAGACTTAAGCTTATTGAGGGTCAGGTACGCGGGCTCCAAAAAATGATAGAAAACGATACGTATTGCATTGATGTTATTACGCAGACATCAGCAGTCAAACAAGGTTTATCAAACGTCGAAGATTTATTACTTGAGAATCATTTGAGTGGATGTGTGCTTAGACAGGTAGCAGAAGGGAAGGCAGAGAAAGCAAAAGACGAAATCCTCAAGGTGTATAAACTCAAGCGTAAATAGTATGACTACATCAAAAATATACAGGGTACAGGGTATGCATTGCGCTTCTTGCGCAGGCATTATTGAGAAGACTTTCAAGAAAGTCGAAGGTGTAAGCTCTGCAGAAGTAAACTACGGCACCGAGAAGGTAAAAGTGACGATTGACGAATTAAAAACAAATGCACAGAAGCTTTCAAAAGAAATTGAACCGTTTGGTTATTCTCTTGCAGCAGACGAAGAGACTTCACAAGGTAAACAATCTGACGAAGAAATGGGTATGTCAGCGGATGAGCATGCCACACACCTCGGAATTACTCAGTCCCGCCTTCGTGCAGACTACGGCGGGCAAGCAAAGAAAGAGAAACTTGGCGAAGTTGCTGCGATGCGAACTAAAGTGTTTTCAGCTCTTCCTCTCGCAGTTTTTGCTGTGTTTGTTATGGGGTGGGAGGTACTTGCACAGTACGGCGCGGTTACACCAATGACTTCAACAACCGAAGAATTTGTTCATCATCTTCTTCCAATATTTGCCACGTACATACTCTTTGTTGTTGGAAAACCGTATCTGCTGGGTTTCTATAGGTTCCTCCGATATGGCAAAGCGAATATGGATACACTCATTGGTATTGGAACCACTGCTGCTTTTTTGTACAGCTTCGCAGTTACAGCTTTTGAAGGGATTCTAAAACCATATGTCAATGTGGAGTATCAGTACTACGATGTAACGATTGTGGTCATAACATTTATAGCTTTGGGTAAATACCTCGAAGCTCGATCTAAAATAAAGACTGGTGATGCAATAGAGAAGCTACTCAACCTGCAGGCAAAAACAGCACTGGTGATTCGTGACGGGAAAGAAGTGGAAATTTCTGTGAACGATGTGAAGCATGGTGATTTCATTATTGTAAAGCCAGGCGCAAAGATTCCTGTGGATGGTGTTATAACAGAAGGCGTCTCTTTTATTGATGAATCCATGGTTACTGGAGAGCCAATGCCAGCCCAGAAAAAGTCAGGAGACAGTGTTGTGTCTGGAACGATTAATACAAATGGCTCGTTCATGTTCAAAGCTACCAAGGTAGGGTCCGAAACGCTTCTTGCTCAGATTATAAAAATGGTTGAAGACGCACAGGGCAGTAAGGCTCCTATCCAAGCATTGGCAGACAAAATCTCATCGGTCTTTGTGCCTATTGTTTTAGTGATCGCATTTCTCACTCTCGGCACGTGGCTCATTATCGGATCACAATATTTAGGCTTTTCACAAGCTTTATCATTTGGACTTGTGTCGTTTGTTGGGATTCTTGTCATCGCTTGTCCTTGTGCCCTCGGTCTCGCCACTCCTACAGCCATAATTGTCGGAGTGGGTAAGGGAGCAAGGGAAGGCGTTCTTATCAAAGATGCGGCAACTCTTGAGAAACTTCATAAGGTAAATACAGTGGTAGTTGATAAGACTGGTACGATTACCAAAGGGAAGCCAACACTAGTTGATATACAAAATCTCTCAATCCTCAAAGACGATGAACTTATCTCAGTTCTCGCTTCTCTTGAAAAGAAATCAGAACATCCGATTGCTCATGCCATCGTAAGCTACGCGCAGGAGATGAATATTCCAATATCCGATGTGTCAAATTTTGAGGGTATACAAGGTAAAGGGCTTAAGGGATCAATACATGGCACTGAATACTTTGTCGGTAATGCCAAGCTCGTAAGCGATCTTAATGTTTCTTTTGATGTAGCGAAACTCAACGAGTTTACTTCTCAAGGCAAAACGCCAGTTATTCTGGCTACTAAAGAAAAGGTTATCGGTTTTGTCATGGTGTCCGATGAGATAAAGGCCGAGTCTATCGAAGCAGTAAAAAATCTTCATGCGCTGGGAATCAAAGTGGTCATGCTTACCGGAGATGACGAAAAGGCGGCTAAGTATATTGCGTCTCTCGTGGGAATTGATGATGTGGTTGCTCACGTGCTCCCACAGGACAAGTTGGCGAAGATACAAGAACTTCAGGTAGAAGGGAGAATTGTCGCTATGGCGGGCGACGGGGTCAATGATGCGCCCGCACTTGCACAGGCAGACGTCGGTATCGCTATGGGGACCGGAACAGACGTGGCTATAGAGTCGGCAGGTATTACTCTTCTTGGAGGTGATATTTCAAAACTGGTGAAAGCTATTAAACTTTCGAAGCTTACCATGCGTGGTATCAAGCAAAATCTCTTCTGGGCATTTGTTTACAACATTGTCGGTATACCGCTTGCGGCAGGAGCTCTCTATCCTGTCTTTGGATGGATGCTCAATCCTGTTTTTGCAGGGTTTGCTATGGCCATGTCATCAGTGTCTGTGGTGTCGAACTCACTTCGCATTAAAGCTAAAAAACTCTAAAGACGTATGCAACAACATCAAACACAGCAATATACTTTCCATGTGCATGGTATGCACTGCAACTCCTGTGTGCTCACAATAGAAAGCGAGCTTGGGGATTTATCTTACATTACCCATGTTTCAGCAAATCTACGTAGTCATTCGGTTGATGTTGTTGGTGACTTCGGCAATAGGACATTGCAACAAATTGCGGAAGAGTTTACCACTCTACTTAGGTCCCATGGCTACACAGTCTCGGTGGAAAAACAAAAACAAACGAACAAGGCTACATGGGAAGATTTCAAGATTGCGATTCCTATAGCTCTCGGGTTCGCAGTATTCTTTGTAGTGCTACAAAAAATAGGAATCGTACATTTGGTCAATACAGGCAATGTCACGTACGGTACAGCATTTGTTATCGGCAGTATTGCATCACTTTCCACCTGCATGGCTGTCGTGGGCGGACTGGTTCTTTCCATGTCTGCTACTTTTGCAAAAGAAGGAAACAAAATCAAACCCCAACTTATGTTCCATGCTGGGCGTATAGTGTCATTCTTTGTTCTAGGAGGAGTGATTGGAGCTATAGGATCAGTATTCACGCTCAATACATCCACAACATTTATCTTGAGTCTAATTATCGGCATAGTGATGCTGGTACTTGGTATCAATCTGCTCGACACTTTTCAATGGGCCAAGAAACTCCAGCCGTCGATGCCGAAGTTCATTGCTAAACATGCGCATGGTGTATCGAAATTTAATCACACACTCACTCCACTACTCGTGGGTATAGCGACATTCTTCTTGCCCTGCGGATTTACTCAGTCGATGCAACTCTATACACTTACTACCGGAAGTTTCCTTGCTGGGGGACTAACGATGCTCGCTTTCGCACTGGGCACACTACCAGTCCTCGCTCTCATAAGTTTCAGCTCATTTAGTATTCAGAAGAGTGCAAAGGCGGGAATTTTCTTCAAGACAGCTGGACTGATTGTTATCATGTTTGCTCTCCTCAACCTCAGTACTAGCTTAGTAGTCATCGGGGTTTTACCACCACTATTTAACTTTTAATATAAATATTATGAAAGCAATTATTATTTCAAGTATTCTGGCTGTACTCCTTATTGGTGGCACTTTTGCGCTGACTCGAGGGGGAGTATCTTCAGAAATCGATACTGCATCTGAAAACAACGTGAGTATTGTTGATGGTGTACAGATTGTTGAGATACGAGCCAAGGGAGGGTACTTCCCACGGAAGAGTGTAGCTCAAGCGGGCGTGCCAACGGTAGTTCGATTTATTACGAATGGAACATTTGATTGTTCATCCGCGGTGCGTATTCCAAGCTTAGACATAGGGACCAATCTTCCCCCGTCAGGTTCAACAGATGTTGCTCTAGGTACAGTTGAAGCGTCCGTACTTGAGGGTACGTGTACCATGGGAATGTATTCCTTTGAGATTGAGTTTAAGGCGTAACAGTCTAGAAAGACATCACAACATAATGAGGCTGGTACGGTAAGAGAAAAATCACGCTGATACATGATACCCTTTATTAGGGTTATTAGGTTTCTATTATTAGTCATAACAATTCTACTATGGCTACCGTAAGCACCTATCTCAATTTTCCTCGCTCGACTGAGGAAGCCTTTATGTTTTACCAGTCAGTATTTGGTGGTGAATTTATGGGCGGTATTATGCGCATGGGTGACACGCCGTCTGAAGATGGTCGACCGCCACTAGATGAGAATGATAAGAATTTAGTTATGCATGTTGCTCTACCTATTCTCGGAGGACATGTACTCATGGGTACGGACGCGCCGAAATCAATGGGATTTACTGTTACGTTTGGAAACAATGTGTATATCAATCTACAACCAGATACGCGCATTGAAACAGACGAGTTGTTCAAAAAACTTTCTGAGGATGGCAAAGTCGAGATGCCTCTAGAAGAAATGTTTTGGGGAGATTACTTTGGATCATGTGAAGATAAGTTTGGCGTGAAGTGGATGTTTAACTGTGCAAGTAAAACATAATACTATCGAAAAAGCCCGTCGAAACGACGGGCTTTTTCATTCTCAAAGTGTTGTCCTGATCTAGAGAAAAAAGAAGTACTCAACAGACCAAACTAATATGCATGCGACGAAACCTAATGCAGCAGGGAGTGTTGCGATGCGGATGTAGTTTTTAAATGTCATTTCTTTTACCATACCCATAGCCACGACCCCAGCAGCTGAACCTATCACAAGCATAGATCCTCCTGTTCCGACCGAGAGTGCGAGAAGTACCCAAATCAAAGGATCAGTAGTGTTTAGTATATTAAGTGCTGCAGCAGTGAGGGGTATATTGTCTACAACTGCTGAGAATGCACCAAGCAGTACATTGCCGACTACGAGCCGACCAACTTCTGGAGTAGCGCCAAATACTGTGTTAGATATTGTAGATAGAATACCAACGTGCTCAAGTGCACCAACTGCAAAGAGTATACCTATGAAGAAAACTAAGCTGGTAATATCGACACGTGCAAGTAAACTTTGAATATCCATGGAGAGGTGTGACACCCGTTTGGGACGGATGTTAACAAACAAAGCGATAAGCATACCGACCATACCTACTCCAAAAAGTATTCCAATGTATGGGGGAAGTCCTAGAACATGTGCGATAAGGGGGAATGAGAAAGAGATAAACGTTGCCGTAATGACCGTTTTTTCAGAGCTTGATAGAGCAACCTTTTCTTCACGAGTCGGCTGTGCATCAGGTGTGTTGCGTGTGAGTTGGCGAGCAAGTAGGTATGTTGAGACGACAAAAAGGGCAAGTGCTGGGAGGAAGCCCCACCTGATAACCTCGAGTGCCGTAAACTTTCCTTCGAGCCAAATCATAATCGTGGTCACGTCACCTATTGGTGAAAACGCACCACCAGCGTTTGCTGAAAGGACGATAGACGCTGCAGCGATAATCAAGTTCTTACCCTTGAAGAATCGGTGTGCTATTTGAACCATTACTATGGTTGTGGTGAGGTTGTCGAGTACAGAAGAAAAAATAAATGCCATTCCTGAAATAAGCCAGAGTTGTCGGTAATCATTTAGTCCCAGAGAATATAATTTTGTCCGAAGCACGTCGAAGAATCTGTAGTGTACGAGTATTTCTACAAGCGTCATTGCAGAGAGAAGGAATACGACGAGTGCAAATGTTTCAGCAGCTACAGGGTGTAGTGCTTCTTCGACATGTTCTTCTACTAAAGCAATGAGAGCCCAAAGACCTGCACCGAGCGCGGCAGCGGTAACTGACTTGTTGAGCTTCAACGCATGTTCGAGTGTGATAAAGACATAGCCGACAATAAAAAGAAGAATAATAGCGAGGGTCATATGTGAAAACTTATTTACACACTACTTCTAAAAAACTTCTTTTACCTTTTTGTACTATAGTTTTTTCCGAAAGATTGAGTGGGGTAGTGGCATCTGCTTCAGTAAGCTTGTTGCCGTTTATTTTCACCCCTCCTTGGGAGAGTGTACGACGTGCCTCTGCCTTACTTACTACCAGCTTGCTGTCAACTAGTACGTCGACAATGGTTGCGCCGTCATGTGCCACAAAAACGGGAATTTCGTCGGGGAGCTCTTTTTTCTGGAATGTTTGTACAAAGTTTTTTTCTGCGAGCGTAGCTAATTCCTCTTCGTGAAATATTTTGGTGATTTCAAATGAGAGACGCATTTTTGCATCACGGGGATTTGCTGTTTCTAATATCGTATCTATCTCCGTGAGATCAAGCCACGTACAGTCTGTAAAGAGTTGCTTCATGTTTTCGTCCGCCTGTGCCATAACAGCGCCGTACATTTTGTCTGCATCAAAATCAAGAAAGACGCCTGTACCTAATGATTTGGACATCATCTTTTCTTTCGTGACTGGATTTTCAAGAAGGGTTGTGATGAACACAAACTTTTCTTTGTTCTTTAGCTTCTTGAGTAACGTGCGTCCAGCGAGTGCATTAAACTTCTGATCCGTGCCACACATTTCTACATCCACATCCATAGCGACCGAGTCGTAACCTTGCATGAGTGGATAAAATAGTTCTTGCAGGTAAAGTGGTTTGTTGCTCTGTATCCGCTCTTGGAACATGTCTCGTTCAATCATCTGTTGTACCGTGAAGTTTGACGCGAGATTGAGTACATCCTCGAAGGTGAGCGCTGCGAGCCAATCGTGGTTGTAGAGTACCTGTACGGGATTGTCTTTGTTGGCGACATCTATCACGGGCTTTACTTGAGCTATCCACGTTTCTACGTTTGCAATGACCTGTTCTCGGGTAAGTTGTTTTCGTGCCGAATCACTCTTATCTGTCGGGTCACCTATACGTGCAGTGAAGTCACCAACAAGAAAAATAATTTCATGCCCCATTCTACGCAATTTTTCCAAAATCATGTAGTTGGTTGCATGTCCGAGGTGTAGGGAAGTGCCCGTAGCGTCCGTACCTATATATATACGCAAGCGTTTGCCTGACAAGAGTGCTTCTCGCAAACCATCCTTCGTAGGCAGTATCTCCGCCACGGAACGAGCTAGGAGTTCTTCGATTTTTTCTTTGTTTGTATCAATTTTCATATTGGCTGTGTGTTCCGTCTATAGTACCACAAAGAATATACCAGATGGATCAAGAATAATACTAGAACTTGTACTAGAATTAATGCTGTAATTAAAAGCTAGACAGACATGCGAATGTTGCATATGAGTGCTTTTTACATATACTTCGGACCAGGTTAGTTAGAGCAGGTAAACATCAAACAAATGGAGGTGGACAAGTGAACAAACCAAAGATCCTTGTATTTGCATCAGGAACTCGGTTCCCAAATCGTGGAGGATCAGGATTCGAAAAACTCGTTCTGGCATCTCGGAACGGCAAATTAGACTCCAGCATTTCGGGAGTAGTTTCAAATTATGAACATGGTGGGGTACGAACACTCGCCGAGAAGTACGGCATTCCGTTTTTCTTTTTTCCAAAACCGTGGACAGCCGAGAAGTATCAAAGAATTGCGTACAACTCTCAAGCGGATTTCTTCGCACTGTCAGGCTGGCTGAAGCTGGTCGAAGGACTCGACCCGAATACTCGATTCAACTCGAAGACGGTCATCAACATTCATCCGGGTCTTTTACCAGGGTTTGGTGGCAAGGGGTGGCATGGGCACCATGTGCATGAAGCTGTCATTGCCGCGTACAAGCGCGGCGAGATCACGCACACCGGTCTTTCCATGCACTTCGTAACTGACAAGTTCGATGAAGGTCCGGTATTCTTTCGCTGCCATGTGGAAATTAATGACGACGATACAGCGGACAGCATAGGTTCAAAGGTCAACGCACAAGAGCATATCTACCAACCTATCATCACCGATATGGTCGTAAACAGTTTGATAACCTGGGACGGAGTCAATCCCGATTCGCTTGAAGTTCCTTTGTGGTACGCAATCGACCAGTACGCTACGGTATAACTGGCCATGTGGTATGTATTAAGTGTAACGAGTTGCTTGCTCTGTTATCTGGAATAATATATATTTCTTGTTAGCAAAGTTCTTTACGAATAAAGCAAAAGCGATTCCCCCTAAGAAGGGAGCAGGACAAACCGTGCGTAAGTACGGGGTTGAAGGACCTTAATCTGGTATCAAACTGAAGAACCTCCAAAGGGGAGGGGATTCACAAGAGCCTAAAGGTTTCCTGAGTAACAAGGTAAAATGTGCACGTTTTGCTTTGTGAATCTACGAAGAAGACACACTAAGATCGTGAGATCAAAAAATCTCTTCGTAATCCTAAACGTGAGGAGCTTTACTCCGAGGACCGGCGGTTGCTATCGTCGGTCCTTTTGTTATTTAAATAACATGAATTTGAGGTACGTGGGAGTGGTTCGTTTAAATTTAATATATAGTAACAAGCGATCCAAAGGATCGCTTGGTTTGTTATATGAACACTTCCTTTCAAAACAGCGTTAATTGAATGAAAGTTGTTGTACCGTAACCCCATTTTCCGACATTTCACCTCGTACCTGGACCTTTGTTTCTGTGAATTGATCTGGGTTGCATACGGCTTCAGTTCCAGCAAGATTGGTGCACATACTGTCAGCAGTAAAAAGAAGTCGTGCGGTGTACATTTTTGCATCTTGGATATACAAAATACTCCAATACTCTTGGTCGGGCAGGGACTGATCGGAAACACTTTTAAACAATCCTCCTTCATGTGCGAAACTAAATTCACCAGGAGTACCGGATTCTCCTTGCGCGCATAGGATGTCATCGATGTACCAACCGTCGTCCAAACGGGACAACATAAAAACTGCTTGACCAGTTTGTATTGGTTCTTTAGACATAACAAGGATTTGTATTGTATCTGCTTCTTCAATTATTGTTCTACTCGATACTTTTGTTGGTGGTATGTTTTGGCACAGTACTGGGTCAATCTCTGGGTTCTCAGGTGTCGCGAGAAGTCGGTCTCGCAATGTTTTACTTAAGATTGGTGTTTTTGCTAATCCTTCTTGGTAGGGATTAGTACTCGTTGATTGTACGGCGTTTGACCAGTCACCATAGAAGTCTAAAACAATATCAGTGGGATTGTCAGTTGATACTGCTTGTTTGGTTTGGGTTTTATTGGCAAAGAAGAATAGAGTAACTACTAATAGTGCAATTACAACTACTCCAAAGATACTACCTACAATAATTTTTTTATCTTTCATATAAAGTAAGTATACAGGTTACATTTGTATAAGAAATATGAAACTCTAGTTCTGTGAGTACAGTAATAGAATGTGAAAAAAAAGAACGTTATGTAAAATGATAACTACTCAATTTTGTCTGATTTTTTTAAATTACATTTTGCACAAAGCAATCTAACGTTGTTTACAAGGAGGCTTGTCCCACCCTTGGAAAAAGGCAAATCATGGTCAAAATGTAGATTCTTTGATTCATCACATAGTACGCACCTTCCTTGATCTCTTTTCCATACATCTTTTTTAATCTGCGAAGGAATTAATCTTGTATGAGTTAATTTTAGATTCTGATTATTAAAATTCTCAATTCTATCTGATAGTTTTAGTATGAATCTAAAAACATTACGCTTACCATCATTTACAATCTTATAATCAATAAGATTAAAAAAACCTTTTAGCGACCAAACACCTTCCTGTATTTTTTCATAAACCTTAACTATTTCAGGTTTAGATTTATTACTTTTATATTCATCAACAGCTTTTATAAAGAGGCCATTTTGAGTTATTTTACCACTTGGTAATTTTTCTGGCTGATCTTCATGTTTTGGATTTACAGTATAGTTTTTGGCCAAATCATGCCCTTCGTATTCAATGGTCACCCCATCGTTATGCACACTATCCGAATAGGGCGCATTTGGTTTTTGAGACATAAGAAAAACCGAATATGTAGGGTTCATGCGATAATTCATCCCTCTTTGCATTGTCTGAGTGTTCTCAGCATCACACATCTCTCTGTAGCTTAATATGTCATCTAAGATTTTAATCACAATCGCAGCCTATCATAAAAAGGTAGTTGGTGCAGCGAAATTTACTTCACAAAATAAACAGTGAACCATATTTAGTTGAAAGGGTGGGATTCCTCTCATTCCGTTTTCTCGAATCGCAAAGCGATATACTCGAAAAGTTCCCTTCGAGCCTCTGACTTTTGCTCGGACCAATACTTAGCGGACGTGGGGGTGGGATTCCTTTTCCCCCGAGAGATTTTGGTTCCTGCGGAAACATCAAAATCTCTCTCCTCCAAAGCCTACCGCTTGAGCTTTTTCGCTTCGCGCGCTCAAGTCGCCTTCGAATCCCGCGCGCCTATAGGCGCCAAACGGGTTATGCTTGTTCAGCATAACCCGTTTGCCTCCTGCGGAGGGGGTGGGATTCGAACCCACGGTCCTTTTACAGACTCCTGTTTTCAAGACAGGCGCGATCGACCTCTCTGCCACCCCTCCTTGTATTATCTTGCCCAGCAAGATAATCGGGCGAACATGATTTACGTCATGTTTTAGCCCTAAATCCAATTTTACAAATGTTCGGGCGAACAAATGTATCGCATTTGTTTTAGCCCTCTTTCACATACGTGAAAGTACAGTACTTATACCATATACATAAGTCAAAACCAAAAGGCGACAGTTATTCTTTCACCACCACCTTATCACTTTGTTTTGCGATAAAGAAAATATAAAAAATTTCAAGAATCCCGAGCGCGCTGATGACGAGCACTCCACGGCGTGCAGCAAGCCAGAGCGCCCACGCTTTCCACGGGAGCGTCCAAAGAATTATCGCCATGAGCGTATAGGGGTTCATTGCAAGAAGTGTTTCCATAAAATAATACTACCACCCACACCTGTAAGGTGCTATGCTCCATGTACATGGGGAGAATTATCGGCATAGACTACGGAGCGAAAAGAGTAGGTGTAGCGCTTTCTGATGATGCACACCTGTTTGCGTTTGCGAAAGATATCTATCCAAATGATGAACATCTGATGGATTCTCTGGCACAGTTGGCAGAAGAGGAAAATGTGGAACGATTTGTGGTGGGTGAGTCGGATAATCCTCTCGGGGGAGAAAACACTATCATGCGAAGAATCATCATCTTTAGTAAAGCACTCGAAGTACGCACTAGTTTGCCAGTAGACCAGATAAGTGAGGCGTACTCAACCGCGGAAGCCAGACGAGCACTGGAATCAAAAGTAAAAACACGCAAAGACACCAAGGTGCCTGTTGATGCGGCAGCGGCGGCTATTATACTACAGACTTATTTAGATGATAAACGCTTGTAAAGGACCTACTCAAACGGCGCACCACAAAGAGTACTTCATTTTTGTAATGCCTACAGCTAACAAAAATTGGTCGCATTTCGTTGTCAAACTTCACAAAATGTCGTTCACTGTACGACGAGTACAGCTCACTCCGTTTTGTTCGTTTTCCTAGAACTGCATCCGTTTGTGCAGGTCCTCCATAATTCCTATACAATAAGTATTGTGCATTGTAACTAACTTAAAAACGTATGGTATCTATAGATGATTTCAAAAAAATAGAAATGAAAATAGGGAAGATAATATCTGTTGAACGTGTGCCAGATACTGACAAACTTCTCAAACTTAGAGTTGATTTTGGACTAAAACCTTCTGCTTCGGAAACAGAAGGTTTTAGCCCAGAAACCTCTCCTGAGCTACAACCCACAGTTTCTGAGGGTTCGCTTGAAGAGCGTGATATACGACAAGTCATTTCCGGCATTGCGGAGTTTTTTGAAGACCCACAAGTACTCGTGAACATATCATGCCCTTTTGTAACCAACCTTGAACCTCGCAAAATACGCGGGCTCGTAAGTGAAGCTATGATTGTGGCGGCACATTCAAAGGAGGGTGTTTTCTCTATCCTTGAACCAACTCAGGGAGAGATTTCACTGGGAACAAAACTTAACTAAAGTTGAATGTTAAAAGTTTAAAGTTGAATGCTCACAAGTCCGCATACGCGGACTTGTGTGTTCGCCGAAGGCGAAAGGGCTTTTAACTTTTTAACTTTATACTTTCAACCTGCCTGCGCAGTCAGGCTTTCGCGCTGTGAACTACGAAGAAGTTTCCTCCTCCTGTTGCGTGTATACTTAATTTGATACAGGTATATATGAGTACACGTTCTATCTATAAAAGTTCAGGTACATTCGCACGTGCGTTTCCAGCACCGGAGTATTTGACTATGCCTGCAGTTGGTATCGATATATCCGATTATGCTATCAAATATGTGGCGCTCAGCAGGAAAAAGGGAAGTATGGAGCTACAAGCATATGGTAAGGTTGATTTACCTCTGGATGTGATAGAGCGAGGAGAGATAAAAGATTCTGAAACCATTGTAAAGTTACTCTCCAGGATAAGAGAAGACAATCACGTGGAGTTTGCCCATCTCGCACTTCCTGAAGAACACGCGTACCTTTTTCAAATGACCCTTCCACAAGGGAGTAAGGAAGAGATTGAACAAAAATTGGAATTCCACCTGAAGGAAAACGTACCTATTGGGGCAGACGAGGCACTATTTGACTATGGAATCATACAAGAAAAAGATGAAAACATTGAACTCAATGTGTCTGTTTACCCTGCGAATATTGCGATGCAGTATGTGAAT
Organism: Parcubacteria group bacterium GW2011_GWD2_42_14; assembly: GCA_000998045.1. Lineage (GTDB taxonomy): Bacteria > Patescibacteriota > Minisyncoccia > Phycocordibacterales > UBA12088 > UBA12088. The sequence continues at coordinate 11,184 of LCCS01000003.1, read as the reverse complement.
GTTGTCGAGGATGCGGGCTATACCCCTATCTCCATAGAGATAGAAGGGCAGGCTACCGCGCGGGCGCTCATAGGCGTACGCGACACTGCCCCCATGCTCATTATTGATATCGGGCGTAATGATGCGAGTCTTTCCATATCCACGGGTGGCGTCGTCACGTTTACCGCAAACCTGGAAATAGGCGGGGACTACTTCACACGCGCCATAGCCCGCAGTCTTGATGTTTCTTTCCAAGAAGCAGAAAATCTCAAACGGAAACATGGCTTTCGAGACACAGAAGAGGACAAATTGGTGTTTGATGGATTGTTTCCTGTTGTTGAGAAATTTGGCGAATCTATCCGCAAGCATGTGATGTACTGGCAAATGCATATGAACAAAACGACGTCGGCGAAAGAAGAAATTTCTCAAGTTGTACTCGTCGGAGGTAATGCAAACGTCATTGGGCTAGCTGAGTATCTTGAGACCACACTCGATGTGTCTGTCGAGATAGGAAACGTATGGAAGAATGTTTTTTCATTTGAAGAGTATGTACCAGCTATACCACGGGGGAGTTCGCTCGAGTACACGACTGCTATAGGGCTTGCATTGCGAAGTCTTATGCGAAGTGGCTAATCGCATTGTATGTATATGTTGCAAAATTTACTTCCAAAAGAACAAAAAAAGATACTTGAACGAGAGTACTACGTACGACTGGCAACAGTGGTAGCATTCACCCTCGCGGGTGCAGTGATAGTTGGTTGTGTTGCACTTGTGCCTGCATATATGCAGGTGGCGGGAGAACTGCGTCTCCGTGAAGCGACGTACGAACTACATCAGAAAGATGTGGAAGACAATAGCTCTTTAGTGCAAGAAGTATCGCAAAGTTCATTGATGTTGACTTTTCTTGAGGAAAAGTATTCGCAAGAAAAACTTACAACTTTGCTTGATGAGGTATTTAAAGAGCGACCTTCGGGAATAAGTATCACTGGGTTTTCCTACAAGCGTAATGATTCGGTGCTCGCACTTCAAGGAATAGCCTCAACGAGGGACTTAGTGGTACCCTTTGCACGCGCACTGGAAGCAAATCAGTATTTTGAAGAGGCGCCCGTACCTATCTCCAACCTCGCCAAAAACACAAATTTAGACTTCAATCTTTCAATCATTCTTGAGGATGTAAAAAAATAATGAAGCATATTACCAAATCACAAAAAATAGCTTTTTTCGCATTGAGTATCTTTCTACTGGTTTGTGCTGGATATGTGTTTTTGTTTAAGCATATAGCTGTTTTACAAGATAAGCTTTCGGAGATTACTTCTGAATTGTCTGTCGTTGATACGCTTGAGGCACACAAGCTTGAAACAGAAGCCTTGCTCAACAGGACCAAAGCAGGACGTGAAGAAATCGCTTCATATTTCATCTCTGAAGAGGATCCCACCCCGTTTCTTGAGCTTGTTGAAACACTTGGAAAGGACGCAGGAGTCACGTTAGAGGTGGAAGCAATCTCTATTGATCCAGTGAGTGCCGATGAGGGCAAGAGTGTTGGTGATAATATGAAAGTCGTCCTTTTTGTAGAGGGATCATGGAAATCACTGTATCACTTTATGTCGCTCTTGGAGCATATGCCGTACGTAGCAACCATAGCGAGTGCAACGTTTACCGTGGATGAAGGGAGTGCGGATACATGGAAGGGTCAGATTGATCTACTCTGTAGTGCTCGGTAAAATTTACTTAATATGAAAGAATCGTACCAAAAATTTATTGAACGCATCACACACCTTTTTGTCCAAAAGTCCATTCAGAGTGCGCCTCATAAGGTAACCAAGAGCTGGTTCATCAATATTGTTTTTTCGGTATGCGTTGCAGTACTTCTTTGTGGCGTTGGCATCTATGTTCTGTTTTTTTCAAAAAACGAGGAAATAATTCAGCAAAACACTGCTACCAGCACCAAATCTTTCTTGAGCGATGCTCGACTTGATGTGGTTGTTGAACACTTCAGAAATCAGACTATACTTTTTAATGAAATGCGAAGTAATGTCCCCGACGTACCAATTACCGGAATGTCTGAAACTGCTGAAATAAGTAGTGAAATTGAGGAAACAAGTAAAGAAGAAGGTGGTGTGCAGGAATCACAAGAACCGCCTGTACCTCAGATGTAAGAAGATTTTTTTCGTGTATAGTACTTTCCATCACTCTGGCGCGTGAATGGAAAAAAGGATAAAGTGAAGTCTTCTGCCTTCGTAGCTCCCCACCTACGCAAAAGCTACGGCGGGCAAGAATGGATAGAGTAAGGGTGTTTAAAATAGCGTATACTTTTAATATTGCCCACACACTTACTTTGTGAGTGTCTGGACATGCCTTCGTAGCTCAATGGATAGAGCAAGGGTGTTCTAAGCCCGGGATGAGGGTTCGATTCCCCCCGAAGGCACCGATGGTGCTACTAGTGTTTTTTACTCCTTTTGTGGTAGTATTTCCACCAGTTGATATTGCACGCTTAGCTCAGTTGGTAGAGCGCTTCGTTTACACCGAAGATGTCAGGGGTTCGAGTCCCTTAGCGTGCACAAAAACAAACAGGCGGAGTGCGGTAGCACACGCCTGTTTGTTTTTGTGCACGCTGAGATTGTTCTTTGGGACACTGTTAGGTTACTTTCAAATTTACATCTAATGGCACTGACCCAACTTTTGTGTATTTAGTATCATTTAATTTTTTTGTATTTACGACAATTGCGTACATTCCTGATGTGGTTATCTTAAATCCATTAACGTGACTCGCTGCACGAAAATTTTTTATACCTTTTTCCATTGTAAAGGAACTTTCAAATGAGCCGAGTTTTTTCATTTTTGGATCTAAAACATCATATCGAACATCAACACTAACAATGGTGTTTTCATCAATGAGTTTTCTAAATCTGCTTACCAAAACCATGTTTATAGGGAACACCTCACCCTCCTTCTCATTAAACTCTTTCGATTTATCTTTTCTGTTTGCATTAATGTTAATCTGATCAATAAGATTGATAAGACTAGCATTCATCGTATCAGCATCGGTGAGTGAGTGTGAGCAAAGGAGTGACCATTCAAGGGTGAACTCTTTTTTTGTTTTTTTAGTAGGCATGGTTGCTTTCTTAAGCTTGAGTAATTTTTATTTCTCCTTGAAAGTTTTGCCGTTTTTGAAAAGGACTAAGTACGGCATTAGTTTTTGAAATGCTACTTTTAAAATTATTGTAAGTAATACTTTGTTGATTAGTATTTTCCATAAAAGCAAATTTTGGGGGTACTAGCTGAGTATCAAACGCCTCAGCTATTTTTTTTAAAAAACTAATACTAGGTAAGAGTGAACCGCTCTCAATACGAGCAATACTTGGTTGTTGAGTACCTATTTTTTCCGCAAGTTCTTTTTGAGTCATTTTTTTGTGAGCGCGCGCTATTTCAATACTTTTGCCTATCTGAAAACCAACATCACTCTGAACCGCAAGTTTGAGATCCGGGTTATTTTTTTCAATATTATTTTTTAAGTCTTTTATTTTCATTTTAAGTAATTAGTTTACTTCTATATTTTGCAAGTTCAATATCCTTTCTAGGTAATTTTTGTCTTTTCTTTTTTATAGCATGCAACAGTAAAAATGTATGACCCTTTATTATCCCTAAAAAACGATAACAATCACCTTTTATTTTTACTCTTACTTCAAAAAGTTTACCCTCCACTTTTTTTATATGTTCAGCTTTCAAGAGTGAACCGAAATCTAACTGTTCCCAATCAGAGAGTTTACAAACGATTTTATAAGCCGTGGTTTTGTCCTCTTCGGGATGGTCATTAAGGCTTTGAAGAAACTCGTCTACATAGTTACGTTCTTTTGGTATATTGCACGTTTCAAACTCCATAAATAATGTATCGACCTTTTTTAGTGAGACTAATATAACAAATTTGTTATAATAAGTCAATAAGTTGTAAGGGTCCTTTTGAGGCTTGTTACTTTACTGCCACATCTGTACAAACCCATTTTTCATAGTATTCTGCGTGCAGAAGAAGGGCTGAGCTATAGAGCTCGGTCACACATAATTGTAAGAAGCCTAGGAAACTTCTCGCACGTCTGTAGGAGGACGCAAAATGGAAACTAAAAAAACGTACTTTGTAACAGGTGAAGATCTGAAGAAGAAACGCACTCAGTTTTTGCGGACACGGTGCGCAGAAAGTCAGTATTTCGGGATGAAAAACATTGCCTCTTGGCTAATGTTAGAAAGAGAGCATAACAGACCAAGAGATGTTGAAGCGTGGACTCGGATAATAAAACAGAACGCCGACATGGTCGGCAGTGATGTCGGCGAAGGGTCGTTACCAGAACTTTTGAATAGCTTCGGTCTTCGACTTGATGAAGTCACTCTTTCACAAGATGAACTTCCTTCAATTGGTGATTTTCAAGGCATTCGTGATTTTATTGATACCACTATCGGAATTTTTGATGAACCGTTTATCACTGACTCAGGGTTGTTTTTTATTTCACAAGATGAGAAGAGTGTCATGCGATTTGAAGGAAGTAAAAATGGCGGAACGTACACCGCCGGCATCCTCAGATCCGACGTGTTGATGAGTGCACTTTTATCATGGAAATATGGAAATGGTCAGCATCAAGCCTTGTTGGCAAAACATTTTCTCTGCTCATGGCTTGAACGGCGCATTAAGTACGTTCTTGACGAGGCGGGGAAGGAGTTTGATGTTGCTATAGCAGCAACTGAAGACGGTGCAAAAATTGTACCTGCAGACCGAGTAGTGTTGTCCCGCCTTAACCAAACATTCCAAATGTACGAAAAAGATTTGTTTGTGAAAAGGAAAATTTTACAACAATCAAATCTTGTTCGCGATAATGTTCTTGTCGAAATCGCCCTCGAGGTTACGAGAGAAAACATTCTCGCTGCATTTAAAGGTCGATTTAACTCCTTTATGGGGCCCGTTAGTCTATCCGTACTTGAACATTGGCAAAAATACTTTACGGTAAAAATGCCAAGTGGAAAAGTGGAGAAATGGCTTTGGTGCCACATTGGAGAAGATAATTTCCCCGAAGGTGGCACAACTTTCAAGCTCTAGATTTTGCTCATACTTTTGCTCTTTTGTGTATAAAAACCGCCCCGAACTTTTCGATGGGGCGGTTTTCAGTTTTCCAGTAAGCAATAACTTTGAAATCTCTGTACAAACTCATTTTTAATGGTACTCTGCGAGGCAGAAGCTGTATCAGAAAATGGTGCATAAACTATGTAAGAAAGCTCGTACGTCTGTAGGAGGACGCAAAATGAATAATCAAAAGTTGTTTGTAAGAGGTAGTGAATTGTTGGAAAAACGCACTCAGTATTTGCAGGAAAGATGTAAAGAAAAGAAGTATTTTGAAATGGCTGACGTGAAAGACTGGTGTTTGGAAGAAAGGAAAAATTTAAGACCCCAAACGGACATTTGGACTCAAATTATTCTAAAAAATGCAGACAAGAGGGGAAGTGACGTGGGTAAGAAATCATTGACTGAACTTATTTGTCTATATGGAATGCCTGCCAGAATGGCTCATATGTCTGAGAAGGGACTTTCACAGATGCGCCAGATTCAGGACATCATTACAACTTTTCAAGACGATTTTGAAATCAGAGGCGAGGCTCGTGTCGCCAATACTGGAGTTGTTATAATTTCACGTGACAAAAAGGTGCTACATATTGTGGGAGGTAAAAATAGTGGAAGCTACACCACCAGTCTTCTTCGCTCCGACGTGCTGGTCAGTGCACTTTCTACGTGGGAGAATTCTCACAGCTTACGGAATATAGTGCAAGCAAGAAACTTTCTCTGTACGTGGCTTGAAAGACGTATTCAGTATGTGCTTGACGAGGAAGGTGAGGAGTTTGATGGGGCAGTGGCAGTAACTGAAGACGGTACAAAAATTTTATCTGCAGACCGAGTGGTGTTGTCTCGTTATAACCGTACTTTGCAGTTGTGTGGTAATTTGTTTGACGAATGTAAAATAATACAACATTCAAATTTAATTCGAGACAATGACCCTGTCTATCTCGGTTCTGCAGTGACAAGAGAAAATATCTTCCCCGCGTTTATGGGTCGCTTCAACATGTGTGTAGTTGATCATTGGCAACAATACTTCACGACAGTAATAAGGCCTATTGGAGTCGTGGAGAAATGGCTTTGGTGCCACATTGGAGAAGATAATTTCCCCGAAGGTGGTACAACTTTCAAGCTGTAGATTTTGCTCATACTTTTGCTCTTTATGTATAAAAACCGCCCCGAACTTTTCGATGGGGCGGTTTTCTAGTACTAGGACTTACGCAACGGATGCGACCAATTTTTCTTACGATCCGCAGCGGGCGGAGAGGGCGGAGAGTTAGAAAAATGGAAATGCTCTCGTGGTGCAGTTCACGGCGCCCAAGCAAAATGGAATGAGTTGTGTGAACAATGCTACGAGAGACATTTTGTGTAGGGCAACAAAGAAATGCGCCGTTTGTGTAGGTCCTTAAAACAATTCTGTGTTTTATGGTACCCTAGTAGCATCATGTCTGAAAAACAATCAGAATTACATTGCATTGTCACAGGGCGTGTGCAAGGAGTCGCGTATCGCAACTTCGTACAAGCCATTGCCGTCGACCTTTCTATAAAGGGATTTGTGGCAAACCTTCCCGATGGTTCTGTAGAGGTACTTGCACAAGGAGAGTATGGTGTACTCAAGGTTTTCAAAAATCATTTACAAAAAGGTCCCGCTGAAGCTCGAGTGGGAACTGTGTATGAAGAGTGGAGGGAACCTTCGAGAAAGTTTGATCGTTTTATCATACTGTAAGCAAGGAGTAGTATTTACGTATGGATTCAGAAACGTACATCCCTACCTGTGTAGGTTTTATACTAGATGGCAACAGGCGCTGGGCGAAAGAGCGCAATTTGCCGACACTTGAAGGACATACGGAAGGGTATGCAAGGCTCAAGGAGACCATAGTATGGTGTCATGAGGCTGGTATACACCACGTTGTTGCATATGTGTTTTCTACTGAAAACTGGAAGCGTACGACAGAAGAGGTTGGGTACCTGCTCGAGCTGACACGTGTGCTGTTTAAACGAGAGGTGGTCAAGATACGACAAAAAAACTGGGCGGTACGAGCTATCGGGGATTTGAGCCTGTACCCTCCTGATATACAAGAACTCATTGAAGAGGTGCATACTGCCAATCCAAAAGACCCCGAATTTACTCTTTGGCTTGCGGCGAGTTATGGTGGACGTTCTGAAATACTAGCAGGAGTGAACAAGCTCCTTACCCAAAGGGCACAAGAACCATGCACAAGTGCAGGTACTGAAGGGAAAGAGCGTGTGACGGAAAAAGAGTTTGCACAAGCATTGTGGACAAGCGGAATGCCCGACCCAGACATAATTGTTCGAACAGGAGGGCAAAAAAGACTTTCAAATTTTCTTGCGTGGTCGAGTAGTTATTCTGAACTTTTTTTTCTTGATACGCACTGGCCTGCGTTTTCAAAAGAGGACTTTCTTCTGATACTTAAAGAGTTTGCAAACAGGAAGCGTAACTTTGGTAAATAACATGATTGATATGCAAACATTTTTACAAGAGGAGAGTGTGCGAGTTGATGCGAAAATAGAACAGCTTCTGCATGAGGCAGGGAGCTTGCCGATGTATCACATGCTTCGGTATTTTATGGGGTATGGCAACGACTTGCGTCATCCTACACAAGGCACTCATGGCAAGCGTACCCGTTCGTCACTCCTCCTCCTCACTGCGAAACTTTTTGGAGGTTCTTCAGTTGCTGTAGATTTCGCCGCTGCTGTTGAACTTTTTCACAACTTTACACTTATTCATGATGATATAGTCGATAATGATGAAATGCGCCGTGGTCAACCGACACTTTGGAAGCTGTGGGGGAAGGATCATGGTATTAACTCGGGCGACGCTCAGCTTCTCCTTACCAATCAGGTCCTTCTTGAAGCTGCGCGTAAAGATGCAGTGTATGGGGTAGCCACTGCGCAGCTCTTGACTCAGTACTTCCTAGAGATATGCGAAGGGCAGTATCTTGACTTTGAACTCACGAAGTATGCGCTCCATGACCCTCTTGTGACTCCTGAAGCGTACCTAGAAATGATACGTAAGAAAACTGCAGTTCTCGTGGGCGCTGCAGCGTCTGCGGGTGGGATGTCGGCAGGATGTGATGATGAGGTAGTGCAGAAACTTTTTACGTACGGAGAATCACTCGGTCTTGCGTATCAAATTGTAGATGACCATGTGTCTATCTGGGAAGAAACTGGTGCAACGGGTAAAAGAGCCTATGGAGATATCATAGAACGAAAGAAAACATACCCTGCACTATTTGCCAGAGACCATGGAGATGCCACGCGCCTCACAGCACTCTATGAAAAGAAAGAAACCCTTACTGAGGATGAGGTTCGTGAGGTTGTGAATATTTTTGAAAAATCAGGAGCGCGTGAGGCGACAGAGGCATACGCCCATACGTATATTGAAAATGCACGAAGTATTGCTCGGAGTCTTCCTCTCGACGATACATCAAAAGGCATTCTTGTGGCACTTGTTGAGAAGGTTGCTCGCGTAGCTGGTACTATAGAGACACCTCCCATGTAATTAATTATGAATGAACCCGACGTACTGTTTGAAGATGATGACATACTGGTGGTGAACAAACCACCAGGACTTGCGGTTCACGAGGACGGGAGAACGGAAGAGAGGACTCTGACAGACTGGGTACGCGCACAGTACCCACATGTGGTTGGTGTTGGGGAAGAAATGACCCTTCAAAATGGAAAGGTGATAGACAGGCCTGGAATTGTCCATCGTCTCGATAGGAATACGAGTGGTGTTCTTCTCCTCGCCAAGAATCAAACAACATTTTTGTTTTTAAAAGAGCAATTTAAAAATAGAGAAATAAAAAAACTCTACCATGCATTTGTGTGGGGTGAGATCAGGGAGCCACATGGCACCATAGACAAACCGATAGGACGTTCACGTAAAGACTTTCGGCTATGGAGTGCAGGACCGTCTGCAGGTGGAAGATTACGAGAAGCGGTCACACGCTGGACGCTTCTTATGAGTAAAAATGGTTTTTCATATCTTGCCCTAGAGCCCAAAACAGGTCGCACACATCAGATACGAGTACATTTAAAAGCTATAGGACACCCCGTAGTAGGTGATACGCGATATGCACCCGAGAAGGGTACCGCTCTTAGCTTTGAACGTTTGGCACTTCATGCGCATATGATTTCTTTCATTCATCCCAATGGGGACCGTATGGAAATTGAAGCACCTTTGCCCCAAGACTTTAAAAACGCGCTTGCCCTTTTTGAAGGGAAAGATGTCTAATAAATACTAGTAATAATTCTAGTATTCATTAGACTTTTACAGCTTGGTAAGAAACATAGCTCGGTACAGGGCTTTCACCCCTCCACAGCGGGGCAAGCTTTCAACCCCAGTACCAAAGTCATGCGTGACTTGGTACGGGGCATGCTTTATGAACTTTATAACATTCAACTTTTCGCATTTGCACGGGGCTCATCCTTGTGGTACAGTACCCCGCACTATGACCACACAAGAAGTCATTTCACCAGTAAACATTGAAGCACGAAAAGAGCTTGGCGTTCGCTCAGGCGATACTGTGCGTGTGACACAAAAAATCAAAGAAAAAGGAAAAGTTCGCCTTCAGGTTTTTGAGGGTCTTGTACTTATGGTTAAACACGGTACAGAAGCAGGAGCAACATTCACGGTGCGTAAGGTTGCAAGTGGGGTAGGTGTAGAAAAGACATTTCCACTCTATTCTCCAATGATTGATAAGATTGAGATTGTGAAGCGAACAAAGGTTCGACGAGCGAAATTGTACTATATTCGAGAAAAGGCTACTAAGGAGATTCGTCGTGCGATGCGTAAGGCATTTGCGATGGGTACCTCTATTGAGTCTGATACTACTGAAAAGGAGCGTATTGTAAAAGAGGCATCTGCCAAGGTTGCTACAGAGGAGGCAGAAAAGAAACGGATGGAAGAACTCGCCTCCGCTGAAGCTACAGCGAGCAAGGAGGAAATACCTGTCGAACCAGCACTTGCTTCTGAGGAAACTCCAGCTGAAGAAACTAAGTAATCATTAAAACTGCGAAAGCAGTTTTTTTGTAGACAAATCCTCTCGTACTCTGTATTATCTTAGAGCCTCTTAATGCGCAGGTGGCGAAATTGGTAGACGCACTACCTTGAGGTGGTAGCGCCCGCAAGGGCATGGAGGTTCAAGTCCTCTCTTGCGCACAAACTAGAACATCCGCCAGCTGGCGGATTTTCTGTTTTTGTGTGCAAAGCGAGCAATTTGTTTTGCTCGCGTGAGCCTGCCTGCGCAGGGGACTTATAAAGTCGATTAGAGAAGCCTTCTCCCTGCGAAACAAGGGTTTATAGTCGTTCCTGCTTGCCCGCTCGTAGCTTTGCGCGGACGGAGGGTAAGGAAAAAGTCCTCTCTGTCCTCTCTTGCGCACTTATGAAGAAGGTTCAACCTTCTTCATAAAGAACGTAGGTATAAAACAAAAGCCACCCGAAAATCAAGGTGACTTTCGGGTGGAAACTGAACCTAGAACTGTTTTTTAGCAGCGCTCACGTGCCATTTAACAGTATCATGAAGTTGGGGAAACTTTTGGAAAATCCTTTCTAAGAAAATTGGTAGGTCGTTATATACCAACTCAACATGCTTTAGAGCCAGAGAAAATTTTGACTTTGGATTTAACTTGTACCTCCCGTCTACAGTTGGCAGATACATGCTGTACACCCTACAATCAAGTTCAAATTCGCCATTGCAAATCAAGCCACTCCGATATTCTTGCAGTTTCCACAAGCAGTTTTTTGATGGGATTTCAATACATGTATAAGTTTCTAGAAAATCGTTTGCAAGTCCCAGCAGGACACTTGTAACAGTATTAATCTCCTCTTTCATCCTGTCCAAATTCTTTTGCCCTTCGACCATATTGCGCACGGTGATTGCGTTTTCCATTTTTTCCTTCTATCTCATCACTGAGATCCCTCACGGGTGTGGCATTATTGCCGATGTTTACCTAAGTAATATTATATAACATTTACATCACAAGTCAATAGCAACGGGTAATGTGCACACACATATGGCGGATTTAGTAGAGTAGCTAAATGACCGTCAAAATGAACGAAACAATCCAAATGGAGCGATATCAGTGGATAC
>LCCS01000002.1 GCA_000998045.1 Parcubacteria group bacterium GW2011_GWD2_42_14 | reverse complement strand
ATTCCTCCTCAACACTCGTCCAAGAAAAGTGCTAGACTGGAAGACACCATACGAAGCATTAGCAAAACTGTTGCATTAAAACGTTGAGACCAAGTAGAATTAAACTATTCAGCATCTTTTTATACTTGTGATAGCATAAGAATATGCAAAAACAACACCTCGCACCCGTTTTTCTATTTATACTCGTACTGCTACTTAGCGCAAGGGCGTTTATTTTCGAGAAAGATGTTCAGGCACCAACCACAGAACCAGTTCAAACAAATACAGCAACGACAACTGAAAACTTATTCGACATGGAACCCCTTGTTCCAGAAGCGAAGGTGAGTACAGAAGGATGGAAGACATGTCGAAATGAGGAGTATGGGTGGGAGGTGAAATATCCTGCGGAGTGGTTTGTGTATGGAGAAGGAAGTCACGGTGATGGAATATATACTGAATATACGTACGAAACTCCGTGTGTTGGTGATAATGTAGTAATTGCAGAATGGAAACCAGACACAGATCGTTTTACTACCTCGGGAAGAAGAAGTATACGAATTAACGCAAATCAAGAAAGTTTTGGTACATATTATAGTGAATATACTAACGTCCGTGATTTAGCACAATCATTTACGAAAACAAAACTTGTTCCTGTGAGATTTTATATTGTGAACGGAAATGAAGCAATGTGGGCAGAGACAGAAAACGGAATTACATTAAATGTCTATCATGATTCAAAACGCTTTGAGGTCACAGGAGATAGTAAATGGAGAGAGTTACTAGAAACCATCCTCACCACACTCCGTTTCCTCGACACCGCAACCTCCTCTCCACAATAGAAAATTCCCTGCTCCTCAAGCAGAGAATTTTGTAAAGAACAAGTTTCAAAATTATTTCCACAATCGTACGTTTACCGCAAACGGCCTTGCCGGGTCATTTCCACTTCCTACCCACCCATACGGGTCAACTCGTTCTCCGTAGAGCATGAGTGTGTAGTGGAGGTGTCCACTGCCAAAAACAACACAAGCCCGCGTATGCGGGCTTGTGTACTTTCAACATTATTAACTTTCAACATTTAACTCCGTGTCGGCGCCGACTCAAGCGCCTCCACCCCTGGCAACTTCCCATCGACGAGGTAGTCGAGCATTGCACCTCCACCTGTGGAGAGAAAGCCCATCTTATCTTCAAGCTTGAGTTCACGAATTGCAGCAACAGTATCGCCACCTCCAACGATTGAGTATCCATCTGCGTTTGCTATATGCTCAACTATTTGCTTCGTACTTTCAACATACCCTTCTTCAAAGAGTCCCATGGGTCCATTCCAGAGAACACACTTAGCACCCTGTATTCGTTCGCAGAGCTCAGTGATACTTTCTGGACCTATATCGACAATAGTATCTTCGACACCGACTTCCTCAACATGTTTCGTTTCCGTGCCATTTTTGTTTTTCACAAGCACGTCTTTGGGGAACAAGAGTTTACCACTTACCAATAGTGCTCCTGCTTTTTCTGCATTTTCTGATATGAGCGATTGTCCTACCTCAAAACCCTGTGCTTTAAGAAAATCATTCGCAAGCGCGCCTCCTATATATACTGTGTCGTATCGTGGAAGTATCGCTTCAAGAAGCGCCTCTTTTGTTTCAAACTTAGCGCCACCAAGAATAAACAACGAAGGGCTTTCTGGAGTGAGACCTTTTTTCAACTCAGTAAGTTCCTGCTCCATGCAAAGTCCTGCAAATGAAGGTATGAGTGCGGGAACACTAACCATGCTTGCATCAGCCCTATGTGCATTTCCAAATGCATCGTCAACATAGTAATCAGCATATGACGCAAGTATTTTTGCAAATTCGGGATTATTTTCCTTTTCGCCTGGATGACTTCTGAGGTTTTCGAGAAGGAGCACCTCACCATCCTCAAGACCCATAACTGCACTCTGTGCCTCCTCACCAACTACGTCAGCAACGAATTGCGCGTGTGGTATGAGTGTCGAGAGTACCGCATAGACTGGCTTTAAAGAATCACTCGGATTACGCCCTAGATGTGCCATAACGATAACTCGCGCCCCGCGACCACTCAGCCACTTCAAAGTTGGTACAGCTTTTTCAATGCGGTACGTATCAGATACTGCACCATGTTCTATAGGTGTATTAAGCTCGCTACGAACTAATACCCGTTTACCCCGAACATCTCCCATGTCCTCTAATGTACGAAACACTGCCATATTATTTTTTTGTTACTATTGCTTTACTAATGCCTATAAATTGTTTTGGATCAAGTGACGCACTTCCCACGAGCAGTCCATTCACGCCCCCTTCTGCAATAAACTGCGGCGCATTATCTACTTTGACAGCCGCCCCATAGAGAATTGGCACCTTTTGTGCAGGAGCACGACCAAAATGCTCGGTAAGAATTTTGCGTATAAAAAGAACCATTTCATACAGAGACGTCACGTCGAGTGCCTCTTCTGCTCGCTTTCCAATAGCCCAAATAGGTTCATACGCTATCATTATTTTTTTCAAATCTGCCCGTTTCATACCGGACAAGACGGCTTCAAGCTCATCACGAATGAAGGTAAAGTACCCTCCCTCGTCTGTTCGTTCCCGCTCCCCTACGCACAGCACAACGGTCATGCCTTTGCTTACAGCATAGTGTACCTTACGTGCTACAAATTCGTTGCTTTCTCCTAACTCTCGTCGTTCACTATGTCCAAGTATGGTATGCGTAACTTTAAATGGCTTAACCATCTCTGGAGAAGTTTGCCCAGTATACGCACCTGTACCTTCGTAAAATACATCTTGAACACCAAGACTTACTTTTTTACTCTTAAGGAGTTTCGATAATTCTGGTAAAAAAATAGTTGGCGCACAAATACATACGTCAACTCCATTCATTTTTACTAAATCTTTTTGTATTCCAGAAAATATTTTTTTGGCCTCCACAGAGGTCTTCGGATTCATTTTCCAATTTGCGATAAGAATTACGTTTGACATTACCTAGTAGTGTATCACGAGGCACGGACGAGGGCTAAATGTTGACACAACACGACCCCCAGTGTGGGGGTCTGGAGGGCTTATTTCTACAAAAAACTAAAGGAGTAGAATATTTTCGTTAAAAAGCAAGGAGTCCTCGTCGTACCCAAAAAGCAGTCCACAAAATGAGAAGTACCCCGCACGTCATGCTCAATTTTAATGCGAAGTGACTTCTTCTATCTGTATCGGTGCATATCCACAAAAGATAGGATGCAACGATTCCAAGGAAAAAGCACAGACCACACCATCTCCACACAAGCATAATTCCTGCAGAAATTTCTACCACGTATTCCTCCACTCGTTAAGATTATTCTCAGGAAAAATTAATTCTACACCTCATACTAGGTATATTAGTGTGCATGTCAATCGTTTACGTAATAAGTAACTCCATGAGGTAAAAAAATAATCCTTGAAAGGATTTTTGAGATACTAAGTAAAACGTGGTTTTACACCAAACCTGCTTTTTTCAACGTTTTATACGCACCATTTTTGTTTATGGTTTTAAGTGCTTTTGTGGATACTGTTACCTTGATGTGCTTTGCGAGCTCAGGAACGTAAATACGTTGAGTAATAAGGTTTACCTGTCGGCGACGCTTACCAGTTGGGTTAAATTGTGTAGCACGAATACGGTTGCTGTAGCTTCCACCAACTTGTGAGGTCTTATGTGTTATTGGACATTGCTTCGCCATAAAAGTCCTCGCATGGTACCATACAACGAACGATTTGCAAGATATCTACCCACTGCTAATATACAAGAACACAATTATGGACCCTTTACTCATTTTCTTCTTACTCGCACTCATATTCTCTATTATTGTCCACGAGGTCAGTCATGGCTTTGCTGCTGAGCTCCAAGGTGACCCCACAGCACGTCTACAAGGCAGACTCACCCTGAACCCTATCCCCCACATTGATCCCATTGGCTCTGTACTCATTCCAGCAATACTTGTATTTGCAAACACTGGATTTCTTTTCGGATGGGCAAAACCAGTTCCTTACAACCCCTACAACCTTAGGAATCAAAAATGGGGTGAGGCGATAGTTGCTGCTGCTGGCCCTGGCGTCAACATCCTCCTTGCACTTGTGTTTGGTACGGTGGTCCGATTTGGGACTGGTGCTCTCCCTCCCGCCTTTATAGAGCTTGCGGGTGTCGTCGTATTTATCAACATCATGCTTGCTTTCTTCAACCTCATCCCTATTCCACCTCTTGATGGATCGAAACTTCTTAAGTCAATCCTTCCCTACCGAGCAAGTTTGGCATTCCAACGTTTCGAAACACTCCTCATGTCAGGAGGTATTCTTATCACTTTGCTATTCTTTTGGCTTATGATGCAATTGGTCGGCGGTTACTTCTTTTTGGCACTGACATCCATATATACACTTTTTACGGGACACCCTTCTCCTTTTAGTTAAAAGTAAGCGAGTTACTGAGTTCTGAGTAACGAGTGACGAGTACGGGCTCTAATAGTAAAAGCTTGCCCGCCGTAAGCATTGTGTTGTCAAAACACACCTTGCGATTTTGTCAAAATAACGTACACTAGCGAATACTCGTCCAAGAATATACATAACGAAAACAATACATTTAACTTAAATTTATCAGATAATTTCAAACGGCATGAAAGAAGAAAACATTCAAGCAAACTTGGTTCCCATGGTTATAGAAAAAACCCAATTTGGTGAACGAGCTTATGATATTTACTCCCGACTCCTTAAAGAGCGTATTCTCTTTATTGGCGGACCTGTTGACGATTACACAGCTAATTTAGTTATTGCCCAGTTACTTTTTCTCTCCTCAGAAGACCCAAAGAAGGATATCCAACTTTACATAAACTCACCAGGAGGATCCGTGACCGCAGGACTTGCAATACTCGACACCATGAACTTTGTGAAGCCAGACGTTTCTACGGTATGCGTTGGTATCGCTGCCAGTATGGGCTCTGTGATTCTCTCTGCAGGTAAAAAAGGTAAGCGCTTCGCACTACCTAATAGTGAAATCATGATTCATCAACCTTGGGGTGGCGTGCAAGGTCAAGCAACAGACATAGAGATAACCGCAAAACACATCCTCGCAACACGCGACCGTTTGAACAGAATTCTTGCAGAAAATAGCGGCAAAGATTTGGACCAAGTTGAGAAAGACGTTGATCGCGACTTCTTTATGACCGCACAGGAAGCAAAGAAGTACGGCATTATTGACCAGGTGTACAAGACGAACTAAACTTTTACAGAAAATCCTGCGTGCGAAATGCAGGGTTTTCTGGTAGGATAATATGCATCGCACATTCTAAGGCGATGAATACAAATAATGCGGGTATAGTTTAGTGGTAGAATGACTGCCTTCCAAGCAGTAGACGGGAGTTCGATTCCCCCTACCCGCACACACACAAAGACCTTGTACACAAAAGAAGGTATGAAAATTTCACTTGGTAAGTTTCCAAAGTCGGGAAATATTTTTGTTCTGCCTGGTAAAAGTGATGACTTTGAGAATGATTCTATTCCACTTAACACTATTGAACTAAACACCGCATTGTCTGCAAAAGTAGAAGAAATACAATCATTAATCATAGCTATAAAAGATTTAGAATCCATTCATTCTAGAAAGTAATACTCTCCTCTCGTGACCTTTATACCCCACTCATGCTAACATCAAGGTAGGTTGAAGTACTATTGCAATTATTTTACAGAAAGGGGGATGGTATGCCTTACACAAGTGTATGGCCGAATTTTGAAATTGGGGGATTTGCTTATAATTCAGGACTCAAAATTTTAAATGCACTGGAGAAAAGTTGTGTGCAGATTGAACCAGTTGTACGAGAAATACTCGAGAGTCCGAACTATACTGCATGCAAAAATGTACACAAGTTAAACCTTGAAACCATAACCCCGGGTAGACTCGGACTCAAAGCATCTGATGCCTATCAGGGCACCTTTTTTAATGCAGCTGAAAGATCCGGACTGCGTCTCATTCATTCTGATACGCCACTCATACTGCGTGT
Organism: Parcubacteria group bacterium GW2011_GWD2_42_14; assembly: GCA_000998045.1. GTDB lineage: Bacteria > Patescibacteriota > Minisyncoccia > Phycocordibacterales > UBA12088 > UBA12088. The sequence continues at coordinate 56,807 of LCCS01000002.1, read as the reverse complement.
ACGGTATAAAAAGCAGAGCGAAAATCGGTTTTTGTATGCCGGTATGAAAACAATAAACCACAAAGGTACGGCGTACACGTTTGTGCTGACTGTTTCGAAAACCACAGTTTGGATTCGTGCAGAACCCTTAAAATGTGATTCCCTCTTGAAGCCTGACGCCGAATTTTTGTTTCAACGTTAAAAATCCGAAATACTAGAAACCCCCGAGACGAAAGTCCCGGGGGTTTGTATGGTTATCGCACGCGAGGTGCGAGGGTTTGTATTGAGGTAGTGGATATACCTTGCTCGACAGCACTGAGTGCTGCTTGAGTAGTATCAAACGTGGCGAGGAGTGTTTCCTCGAAACCACGAAATACCTCTGACATAACCATTTGAAGAACTAGGATGCCAATTCCTAGTCCTATCGCACGATTTATCCTCATATCTAGAATGGTTGCGAGAAGGCCGGATTAGCAAAAGAGCTAAAGATCCCTAGTAAATCACCTCCTCTGGACTACGCACAAATCATTTGCACAAAGGCCGAAAGAGACGATACATATTTAATATAGTACTTTGTATATTATCTACTATATTTTATAACTTGTCAACACGTGCTTGGGTTACACAACAAGCGTATATTAACTAGATGGAACCTCTCGCGCACAAACTACGACCCTCCTCACTCCAAACATTTGTTGGTCAAACTCATTTAGTTGGAGAAGGAGGACCTCTTCGTGAGGCTATTTCGAGGAAACATCTCTTCTCTTTTGTCCTGTGGGGTCCTCCTGGAGTTGGTAAAACGACCCTCGCGCGCATATACGCTTCAGCGCTTGAAGCTTCTCTCTTTGAACTCTCTGCGGTTTCTGCGGGTAAGGCAGATATCCGAAAAATTGTTGATGACTCCGCTGACCCACGATCAAAACTGCTGTTTCTTGATGAAATACACCGCTTCAACAAAGCACAGCAGGACTTCTTGCTACCCTATGTTGAATCGGGGGCACTCACTCTTATTGGTGCGACCACTGAAAACCCGAGCTTCGAGGTTATACCCGCACTCCTTTCTCGTTGTCGCGTGTTTACTTTGAAAGAACTAACCGATGAAGACCTTGTGGAAATTCTTTCACGAATTGATATCAAACTTTCAAAAAAGGCCACCACTTGGATAGTTGACCGAGCCAACGGTGATGCTCGCCAAGCACTCGCCATAGTTGAAAACGCTCAACAACTCTACGGCAAAGTGACCGAGGAGACACTGGCTTCATCACTTCAAGATAAACGCCTCCGGTACGACAAACACGCAGAAGAGCACCACAACACCATTAGTGCATTTATCAAAAGCATGCGTGCAAGTACTCCTGATGCCGCACTCTACTACCTTGCGCGCATGATAGCCTCTGGGGAAGATCCTAAGTTCATAGCACGCAGAATGGTTATTTTTGCGAGTGAAGATGTAGGTCTCGCACAACCCACAGCCCTCGTGGTGGCAAATGAAGTATTTAGAGCCTGTGAAACCATCGGGCTTCCTGAATGCCGGATAAACCTTGCACATGGTGCTGTATACCTAGCACAAGCTAAGAAAGACCGACGGGTGTATGACGGCATCGGTGAAGCACTCCATGATGTGGAGCAGTACGGCAACCTTCCCATACCTCTTATTATCCGCAACGCTCCCACGAAGCTCATGAAAAATGAAGGGTACGGAGCGGGATATGAAATGTACCCCGAAGAATCAGTCTCATTTCTACCAAATAAAATCAAGAACAAAAAATATTTGAAGCCGTGAGCAGACTCCCTTGTACTGTACAGCCCGAAGGGATTGCTCTAGTAGCAGTGCAGTGTTGACAAACTTAATAATTACTATAATCTTGGACTAGAAAGATGAACAATCACTACAGGTTATAACCAGGTACATAAATCAAACACTAAAACTCCAAAAGGTGAGCCCATGTATGACACTTGTACGAAGGAAAACTGTGTAACACAAATCGACCTAGGTGGTGGAATCTTGAATACTAGCATTTTAAAAAATGCACTGGAGAAAGCACTGTCCTGCATGGTGCGCTGCAGAAAAAAAAGAGAAAAACAGTTACCTTGTGCCAGTTGTGAGACATTTCACTTTACGAACTGTCATAACTTTGTACAGACTATTATTTCGATACAAAACATCGTGTCGAAAATATTGGGTAGTACAGCATGTGATAGCCTTTCGAAAGGTCAAGTAAGCATTTCTGGCTTTACTTTCGCCACAAATAAAATGCTTGCTTGTATCAAAGCACTTGACAATGTTCCAGATGAAAATGCTCAAGAAAAATTTCTTACACATCTAAGAAGTCTACATAACTCCCTGAACAAAAAACCAACAGGACGTATTGTGTTGTAAGACAGTATTGTTTTAAGAAAGTCAGTATCTCAAGATACTGACATTCTTTTATTTACATTTCATTCACTCTGCTTCAAATAACTACATATTGATACAAGAAGCGTAAGCAATACAAATCCTTGGAAAAGTACTCATGACATTACTCACATCATTCCACTTACCTCCTTAGGTGGGAAATGTAAACACAAAACACAAAACCCGCTCGTGAGCGGGTTTTGTGTTTACTATCTCTTACGTTTACTTTACAGCATCCTTAAGACCCTTTGCTGCGCGGAATTTTGGCACGCGCATAGCTTGAATTTGGATTGACTCTCCAGTGCGTGGATTTCGTCCTGTGCGAGCTGGACGCATCTTTGTTGAGAATATGCCAAGACCTGCGATAGAGACCTCGTCACCTGCACGTAGAGCGTCTACAACAGAAGTAACAAATGTTTCTGTAGCACGTTCAGCGTCTGCCTTAGTACCACCAAGTACACCATGTACTTTTTCAATAATATCTGCCTTATTCATAGAATATATGTTAATTTGTATCGCTAGTAATAACCACGTGATGTGTGGTGTCTGAAAAAAGTATACAGTACGCTATTTAGTGCGCAATAGGTATCCACACCATGCACTGCGCCAAATATTGAAGAGGAACTTTGTAATAAAAATTTAAAATAATTAAAATATATAAAACAGGCCGAGCACAACTTGAAGGTATTTAAAGGAATTACTTTACGAAAAGTAAAAACATCTACATCTTTATAGGATGCATTTCGAATATGCAAAAAAAATGGCTTAGTTACGGACGGTATTCTTGTACTTGCTAAAATATGGCTTAAATACTTGATATGTTTGTTGCTATAAAAATATTCAAATCGAAATGCGCAAAACGTGCTCATTGAAAGACATTCAACATCTTAGCTATGGCTTGAAACTTTTCATATTATTTATTTTGAAATACTGGATTATATTTCAAAATAATGATGTTAGAAAATAAAAATTATAAAAATCCCTGGATACCTTGATAAATATACCTATTTTAAAAAAAAACTACGCAATACTATTTTATATTTAACAATAGCAAAACAAGCTTTGAATAAGACTTGTTAGTTACATTAGGACTTACGCAAACGGATGAAGTTCGAGGCGTGCAAACAAAATACTACGAGGCGTATGAGGTAGTACGATGAGTAGTATTTTGTGTAGCACAACAAAGAACTGCGCCGTTTCCGTATGTCCTATTTCTATCGAGCGTACTCTATCGCCCTATTCTCTCGAATGACAGCGATTTTGATTTCACCAGGGTATTTGAGCTCTTGCTCTACTTTGGTTGCAATACTTCGAGCGAGGTCTCGTGCTTCAAGATCACTCACACTTTCTGGTCGTACAAAAATACGCACTTCCCGTCCAGCTGCTATTGCATAACTTTTTTCAACACCTTCAAAACTGTTCGCAATATTCTCAAGGTCCGTAAGACGTTTAAGGTAGTTTTCTACGGAGTCTCGACGAGCTCCCGGCCTTCCTCCTGAAATTGAGTCGGCAACCTGAATAATGATGGACTCGGGCGTCTCGTATGGGTATTCTCCATGGTGACTTTGCATTGAAGAAATGACTTTTTCATCAACACCAAACTTAAGAAGGATACGGCGTCCAATCTCAACATGCGTCCCTTGTACATCATGATCTACAGCTTTACCGATATCATGTACAAGTGCTCCAGCTCGAGCTACCTGCACATCTGCGCCCAGCTCCTCAGCCAATAGTCCCGCAATATGAGCCATTTCGACAGAGTGTTGCAACACATTTTGTCCATACGATGTACGGAAATGCAATCGTCCGAGAACCATCAAGACACGTGGGTCAAGGTTCATTACTCCTACCTCATAAGCAGCCTGCTCAGCTTTTTCCTTAATGATACGATTTATCTCATCGGTAGCCTTCTGAACTTGCTCTTCAATTTTTGCCGGCTGTATACGCCCATCAATAATAAGATTTTCAAGTGCAACACGTGCTATCTGTCGACGAACAGGGTCAAAACAGGAAAGCGTAATAAGCCCTGGGGTATCGTCAATAAGCACATCAACACCAGTTGCTCGTTCAAAAGCACGGATATTTCGCCCCTCTTTGCCGATAATCTTTCCTTTGATATCTTCATTTGGTAATGCTATTGAGGTAGTAAGTACATCTGTCGTAACCGCATTGCCAAGTCGATGTATCGCAGTGGTTAATATATCCATTGCTTTTCGCTCAAGTTTCTCCGCACCAAAGCGCTCAAGCTTTTGCATGCGAACAACCATGTCTTCTTGGCTCTCGTGCTCTATACGGCTCATGAGCTCTTCTTTTGCCTCGTCTTTTGTGAGTTTTGCGATTCGTTCTATTTCTTGGTCGACTTCTGACTTCAGTTCATCAACACGAGCTTTTACGCTGTGCACATTTTCTATTTTTGCCTTTACATGCTCTATCTCCTTGTCTAAATCCTGTTGGCGCTTATCCAAAAACGCTTCACGATCAAGAATACGGGACTCTGACTTTTTGATAAACTCCTGCTTTTCTTTTATTTCTTTTTCGGCTTCTTTTTTCGCCTCTTCTATTTTTTTCTCCGCAACTTCTTCAATGTTTTTGGCTTTCTCTTTCGCTTCCAACATCATCTGCTTCACCTCAAGTTCCATTGAGCCTCGTTTACCCGCAGCTATGATGTAGCGCAAATAGTAACCAAAAGCTACACCAATAAGTGTGGTGCCCAGTACTATAAATATTGTGATAGGGGACATAATAAGAATCGAGTCCCATTCCAATGCAAGTCTCCAATATTAGGAATTACAGCGTCATATAAACAAACGCTCTAAACAAAATTGGACAGCATACTTACTTGTGTCCGTTGATTTATGTAGTTCTTAAGCTTTGAAAACATGCAGTTTGGAACGGTTTCTCTGAAATTATTTCAATAAAATTCATCCGCGTGTTCCGTATAAAAACATTGTAGCAAAGATTTTCGTATTTGCCTACTTCATTTGTTTTTCACATAAAATACTTCGGTTGTATTCTCTTTCATACCGAATCGCATACTCGAAATAGGTGTAAGTCCAAAGTTTTAAAGGTTACCTTTTTTCAAAGATTCAATTTGATACACCTGCTGCATTAACCCTTGTGAGTCTTTAGCACCATCCCGTAATTGTACTTCTTTAAGCTCCCACTTTTGATCTTCTCCATTCAGTCGTACACCTGTAAGTACTGCCTGCTCGCTTGCCTGCGCCTCTACGGTAAATGCAACTTCTTGCAGTGCCTGAATACACACAGTGCCAGCCTCGGGATCTTTCACTGTAAGATCTACATGTATTTGTTCAGGAAAAGATTCTGCTACAAAAGCAGTGTGCTCTAGTGTGTGACATGGTGATTGAAGCGTTATTGAACCAGTGTATGTATGCTTACCATCCTTATACAGGTGATTAAGTATACGTGTCTCGCCTTGAGGATTTTCAGCTGGTTCAGCTGGATTGGTATCGTTTTGTGGTACTTCAGGAACAGGTACATCATTCACTTCATCTTCCTGTCTAGCTACTTCTAAAATCAGGATTGTCTCCGCAGTAAGCTTTTCTGCTTGCTCAAAAAGTTCTGTCGCATCTGCGTAATCATTTAAGACCACAGCAATTTCACCACGCATAAGGTGTGAGAGGGCATCTTTTATACGGTTATTTGCCTTTTCAACATCATTATCGTTGTGCCCTTCTTGTGTTAAGAGAAGTTTACGAGCAATTGCAATTTCGTTTTGAATACGTATACGGGTACTTTGCAACTCTTGCAACATATCCTCATCTTCCGTTATTTCTACATGTTGATTTTCTTGGGTACTGGATTCTGGGATCACAGACTCCTTGTCTGGGTATATTTCGATTGAGAAAAGTGTTGCCACCTCTAATAACTGTAACACCTTCTGCAACGAGGCAGATGCTTTTCTAAATTTCCCGTACGCATCACCTAAATTGTTCTCTGACAGGGAGACTTCGCCAGAACCTATAAGCTCTTCTCCAAATGCAATTTGTCCTCGTGCTTGTTGTGCAAGTTCGGATTCAGGTTCAAGTGTTGTTTCCAACTCTTTTACCTCCGCAAGAAGGTTGCTCGCCCGCTCTTGTGCTCTGTACGCAGCTCGTACACGCAAATTTACCGATTCAGTATTTGGTTCACCAGATGGTACCTTAGCAACTTCTGATTGACCTTCCTTTACATCAACCGTATTGGTTAGCTCAGCTTCATCAATAGCTATTTTTTCTTCAGCCTCATTTCGTATTTTTTCTACTTCCATTGCCACGGTTCGCACTTGTGCAACCAATTCACGAGCACCTTCATCAGAGCCGTTTTCTTGTTCAACAATAAGTCGTGCAAGTACGGCTTCGTGTGCATCTAGTGAATCTTCAAGCATACTCGACATTTCTGCTGCAAACACAGGGTCGGATTCTTCTACTGCTCGCACTTTTTCCACCATAGCACTCGTATGCTCAGCAAAAAGTTCAGAAACTTTCTGTTGCTTTTCATCATCAAGTCTTCCTTCAGCTTCAAGTTGACTAGCTTCTACAAGGCGTCGCTCAGCACGCTCACGTTCCCATGTAATACGTGACTCATCGGAAGAGAGAAATACAGCCTTTATTTCTTCGTTAATGTTAACCTTGACGTTATATAACAGATCTCCAGGTAGTGAATCTTCTGCGGCAAAAGAAACACCAAACGTGCTACTTGCAACAATGGCAGCAATCAAAAGAGCTCCAGTGAAATGATGTGCTCGAAAAAATGGAATTGAAAACCTCTCGATGAGACTGTGCTCGTGTGCTGAAAAGGTGCCCCTAATAGGCTTATATTCCATATACAATACAAGTTTTTCGCGCATAGCAACCTTTTCTTCCTGTGTGAGGGCTATCGATTTTGTTGCCTTTTTAAATTGTTCGTGTAAATTTTCCATTCTTAAACATTATATACCCTTCTCCCAAAGATAATATTTGGCTTATTTATTACGTTTCTTACCAATCTCATCGTCTGTCATAGTATATGACACAGGAAGGTCGGCATTCTTACGTAACCAGGACACTCCGCGATGTATTCGAACAGATATGGTATTCACAGGCTTACCCAATATATCTGCTATTTCGGCCGGTAAAAGCCCATCAACATAGCGCATCAAAACAACTTCTTGATGTTTTTTTGGCATCTGCTCGAGCAGAAGTGGAATTCTTTTAGCATCAAGTGAGAACTCAACTTCCTCTAAACTACCTTCTATAAGTTCATCAAACACACCTTCGGGAACATCACGCTCATTAAGAATCGAATCTAAGGATTCAGTCTTCTTTTTTCTATACTCGTCGATAATTAGATGGTTGAGCGTTCTATAAAGAAAAGGTCTGAAATTATCTATTGTGTTCCCTTTTCCTATATAGTCCCACGTACGCATAAAGGTGTCTGAAACAATATCTTTCGCACGTTCTGCATCTGAAACACGAAAAAAGGCATGCCGATACAACACGTCGGCATATTTTTCAAATGCTTCTAGATATGCTTTTTCTTGTTTCATTATGCGGAACACCTACGCGAATACGTTGGTTGTCTATACTCCAAGTGTAACTTACAAAAAGTAATTTTAACAGGATTGTAGGTTTACACCTCCTTGATTCTTTCGAGCAATTCAGGGAACTGCTCCACGTTAAAATGACCTTTATCAGAAAGCGTTATGTATTGTGCCTTCGGAAGCAACTTTTGAAAGATGGATTGATTTTCATACAGCACTACAGGATCATTTTCACTATGAAAGAAGACTATCTGTTGAACTACTTCAGTAATAGACGAAATATCTTCTTTTAAATCAAAACATGTCTTCTCATGTTCTTTTTTGGAACCCAAGTACTCTGGAGCAATTAAAAATAAAGCCTTAATCAAATTCTTTGGTTTCTGCTCTGAAAGATACTTAAGCAAAAACATTGCCCCAAGAGAGTGCCCTATCAAAACACAAGGACGATTAAGTGCTCCCATAACTTTCTCAAACCACAATTTCCAGAGTTCGTATTCTGCATTGTCACGCAAAGGCATGTAAGGTAAAAACACTTCGTAGTCCTCACCGAGTTCTTCTTGTAAGGTTTGCTTCCAATTTATCGAAGGGCATAGTCGGTCAATATCTACTTTTGCAGTCTGTAAACTATCAACGTACGCCTCATGTGAAGGATGGAAGTCACCTCCGTGAATTAGTACGACTGTTTTCATGGCTTACAGGATACCATAATATTTAACCTTATTTTGGCATGCAATCGATTTCCCAATGAAGCGAAGCGGAGAGGAAATTTGGACGGGAGAGTGAACGGAACGGAGCGTAGTGGAGTGAGTAAACCGCTTAGTCGCTGTTAGGTGATGTTGAGTTCAAACATTTAAAGGAGTGAAGAAAAATTTCCCACTATTTCTTTGTCAGTTCCTTTTTCATTTTCGATAACGAGATCAAATGGTAAGTTCACAGAAAAGGCTTTTCGGTTTATAACCTCAACACGATCATCTGATACAGGAATGTGAATAGATTGAACTCTTGTTTTTGTACGTTTTAAGCAAAGATCTGGAGGCGCCATAATTTTTATAAGTTTTACTTCATATTTATCTTTCAGTCGTGCAAGTAAATTGTGGAATTCTTGATGCGCCGCCGTTGATTCAATGACTAATCTATTTGCTTCTTTGAATTTCTCGTCAATTTTTTCCGCGACTAAAGAAAAGCCTTTTCTAATATATTCTTCGGAAAATTTTTCTTCTTTCAATTCAAGCCATACGTCTTCAACACGAAAAAACTGAATTCCAAGTTTACGTTGAATTAGTGAGCCAATGTGTGTTTTTCCACTACCTTTTAGACCTATGAGAATGAACAATGTTTTGTTCATAATTGTTTGAACTCAATTTCACCTAACTCGTTATTGTGCAAATTCATATTAGTAATAGTATCAACAATATTACGTTGTACAAAATAAAGGAGCCAGGAATCGTCCCAGAATTGCGGATGTTTTTTCGTGATCTGCACTCAAAACTTCTCGCATTCTTGGACGGCCACTCACAGTTCCTCGCGCCACGGAACATGTTCCGTGGCTTGACCAAATTTTCAAGGAATGACAACGACTATGAAAATGGAAATACTCTTGTGGTGCGATTCCGGACGCAAGCAACATTGGTTGCTTGCTCACCCCGACAAAATAGTAAAACCGAAGGTATACCTTCGGTTTTACTATTTTGTCGGGGTGCCGGGAATCGAACCCGGACCGCGCGGTCCCAAACCGCGAACACTGCCACTATGCTACACCCCGTAGTGAAATTTCAATTGGTTAATACTTTCATCGAAAAATAACCACTTGAACTTGAATACGAATCTTACCTCAAATATTACAAGATGTGCCAGCGTAGCTGAATTGAAATTCAGCTACAGGGTACACCCCGTCACTTACTTCGTGAGTGTCGAGGTGTGCCCCTCTACTCACTTTCGTATGTGTCGATAAAATCTACCACCTTTTTCTTTATTTTGCTATGGTCGCACGGGTATAGAGGTGTTTATGTTAATCAAGAAGGATGTTTTCTAAAATACGAACCTGCGCCTTTCTTGTCTCCATGTTCATATGTACAACCACAAGGTCTATCGTCCACTCTTGATGAGGAGGTACTTTCTTTTCCAAAAGGTAGGACTGAATAATTCGCTTCATGCGAGTTTTTTTATGAAAATGCATATGATCCTCTGGTCTATATGACTCTTCCCCATCCTTAGGGACAGAATCATGAAAAGAACCAGCTTTTACTTCAATAAAATGTAGGACATTGTCTTTCTGCATAACAATGTCTAATTCTCCCCATTTTTTCCGAAAATTCCGCTCAATAAAGCGAAATTTTCTATTCTCCAAGTATTTTTGAGCTATTTTTTCACCAAGCTGTCCGATTGCAATATGCTTATTTTGAGCCATTTCGTCTCTATGGTACATGTCCTTTATCCCCTTATACCCAGAGTTATCCACACCTATCCCTTGATGGCATAATAATTGAAATTGATTACGTTGTGGTGATGTGTTCTTAGGCGTATAATTTACAAGATGTTTAAGCTTTATCTTGATGAGTCTGGGAAAAATACACTGACAAATATCGCCACGTTCGCACCACATTTTTCAATCGGTGCCCTACTAACACATGAGAACAATGTTGATTTTTTAAAAAAAAGAGACGACCAAATTCGTTTTAAATACTGGGGTCATAAGGCAAAGACGGTTTTCAGAGGTAACAATATACGACGTTTGAATGGGGATTTTGAGATTTTCAAAGGTAACGAGAAACTCTTAAATGAATTTCGTGCAGACTTTTTACAATACCTTAGTTCTTCTGGATTTCAGTTTATATGGGTTGGTGTAAACAAAATAAAATGGCTTGAAAACAATCCACCAATAAAGAAAGCTGTTGAAGAAGGATGGAAAGTAGTAACAACACATGAAAAAGAATTGACTCGACGTTTGATTAAAGAGGTACTACGTATGTATATTTCATACTTGCTCAAAAAGAAAAAAGCAAGTGGGCATGTTGTGGTTGAAGCTTCAGATAAAAACCAGGATAGTGACATCTTGGCTGCATATAACGCTATTTTATGTAACGGGATTGACGGTTTAACCAGTTTAGAGGTGCGTGAACGTCTTACGTGCTTGTCTTTTGTAACAAAAAATAACCATGATCCTGAAACTCAACTGGCAGATATTGGTGCGCACTTTACTAACGTGAAAGAAAGAATGACCGATAAGTTGTTGTATAATGGTCAAACAGATTTCGATAAGCAAGTGGCAAAGATATATGAAGAGAAAGCGATAACCTTGCTTGATGGGGGTGGTGTTCAAGTAAAAGGGATACGTAGACTTGCATAATGCAAAACCCCCTCAAGGGGGGTTTTGTCAGGGATTGAGCGTTTGCTCGTTCCCATACTTATTTGGAAGTATATCAGCAAATGTTAAAAAAAGCAAGTTTATCCACAGATAAATATATGGCTCAACAAAGCAATAAAAACCATTTTCTATCTATCTTACGCCGAGCAATACGGTACCGAGCAGTGCCCCAAACCGTGCCCTGTCGTTGTGTCGATTGTTGTAAAGCCACGCAAACTGATTCAAGTACAACTGAAGATACTTCTTTGAAACAACCTTGTACGTCCCCTTCATCGAACGCTTTACGTGAGCAAAAAACGATTCTACGTGATTAATATGTATACCGCACCACGCATACTCGCCTTTTGAATGGTTTACTGAAAATCTGTCGTATCCTTTTGCCACGCTGTGATATTTATTGCTCTTGTCTGTAAGTAGGCGAGAGCCTTTTTCAATGTTTCGTTCTACAAAGCTTGTGTGAGTTTTTGTCGTACCGTCTGTGACTACTTCAGCAATCATAGTACCACCACGCTCTATCGCAACCATGACTGGTGATTTGTGTGCGATAGACTCACTTAAATTTACATTATTTGCTCCAGCGCTTTTTATACCTCCAAAGTACCCAAGGTCAGTTTCAACATCACCACGGAGCATGCCACCATGCACACCAAGTGCCTCTCTTATGAGCTTTAGCATGCGCCATGCAGTTTTGTACGTTACACCGAGTTGTCGTTCAAGTTCTTTAGCTGAAACACCACTCTTTGCGTTTGAAAATACCCAGATTGCGTGGAACCATAGGTTTAGTGGAGTATCAGATTTATGAAAGATTGTGCCCGCAGTAGGTGCTATTTGGAAACGACACTTTGAACATTGATACTTACGGCGGTTAGAAACCTTTTTATATACACCTCCACAAGAGCACTGGTGACTGTGTAATGCATCAAATATAAAAGCAAGAGCTGTATCATCGTCGGGAAAATCCGCCTTCAAATCACGTATTGAGTATTTGTCTATCTGAGCCATACCAGTAGTATACTCTCATAGATTATGCTGTCAAGGGATAGGTATGGAGTTATCCACAGTCTTAACAGGAAACTTAAGATTGCCTACTTAATTCTTCTTCTAGTTTTTTTAACTCCTCAGTGTTTCTTTTCTTTTCTGCATTTTTTTCCTCAAACTCTTTTTTAGCCATTTCAACTTCGTGTTGTTTATATTCAATCTCACCCTGTTCGCGCGCAATACTTTGCTCACTTACTTCAATCTTTTTTTGTAGCCTTTCAATTTCCAATTGTCTATTTTCAATTAATTTCTTTACCTGATTAATTTCATGCTCTTGAATATACTCGATTTTCTTCTTTATAGTCTCAATAATTTGCATTTTTCCATGCAAATGTATTTCAATGACCTTTGATTTCGATTCAGCGTCACTCAGGGTCTTTTTTAAAACCTCAATCTTTTCTTGTAGCTTTTTAATGTCTTGAAGTCGTTTCTTTTCTTTTTCTTTCTCAATTCTTTCCCCCTCTTCTTTCATGTACAAGTCTCTTTTCCGATCATTAAACATGAGTATATTAATTATATTCTTAAAGTATTGATATTTAATATGAGTATAGCAGAAAGAAGGCATTAATAACTCTCCTTAAGAAACCAAGTTTTTGGATTGCCCGCACTTATGTCTTTGGAAGAGATTTAGATTACATATGGATTTTGTTATACTTGTGTAATGAAAGAAACATTTCCCGCTCTAAGTAAGTTCGCTGAAGATGATTTGGTGAAAGGAGAACGAGAAAAAATCGCAAAAAACCCAGACCTTCGGACATTGTATTCCGATATAATCGAACAAAATAATTTCGACCGTTTACGGGAAAAAAGTGAATTGCAGCTGTATAACTTAAAAACCCGATATTTTGGAGACTTACACCCTGAGGATAATGAGTTTGCCCAAAAAGAAGAAAAAATACGAGAGTTTACTCAATTTGTTGAAAATCTAATTCCAGTGAGGGTCGACCCGAATGAGTATGACGAATACATAAGTCCAGAACGTTCTGGCAATATAAAAAGTTTTGGCCCTCAAGACATCCTCGTGCGCTCAGATCAATTTGTGTATGGATCTTTTGCTGAAATAGGACATTTAATGTCTCAAGGGCGCAACCAACGCCTACTTGATATAGACGACATCGCTCCGCGAGCACAGATAGTGATGCAAGACATAGCAAATATAGTAGCCAGAGTTGGAGGTGATCAGTCTGCTGTTGAAAAATATCTTCTAAATCTTTTTGACTGGGAAAACGGAAAGAAGATTCTAGCGTTTTACTTGGCAAGTGTGTTTGATACTACGCAACAAGCAATGGATGCACTGTCTGGAACAGGCGGAAATCCACAGATTGCCCAACGATATGCAAAAACAGCAACTCAAAATGAGCTGCTGTTTTTGCATAATGTGCGGGTAGGGAGAATCGAACTCCCGAATCATCCTTGGCAAGGACGTATTATACCACTTAATCATACCCGCGGTTCTCGTATCGTGATATATCATAACTTTCATAGTACAAAAAGTCCACTTTCCCGCAACATGTGCACTTTTCGTTACTTTCAGCGTTATGAACTTTATAACTTTAAACTTTTAGTCCATTTTTCGCTTTTCTCGCTACTCGCCTTACTCGTTACTTATTTAGCCAAGTAACCAAATCTACACTCCACCCCACCTCAGAAGCTATGGTGAGTAGGTGGTTACAGAGATCAACATGTGTTAAGGAATCTATTTTTTCTATGGTGTTCTTATGGGTATGTATGAGCATAACTGAATCCCGAAACATACACACATCATGTTCCAAAATACTGTAGAAAGCAGGAATAATATTAAGACGTATATTCAGTGAGGCTTGAGAATATGCAAATAAATGCTTCTTTCCGTATATTGCATCTGCAATTTGTGGGGATAACAGGACGTCAAATTTCATCTGGTTCTCTACAGCCAATTTGGTATATACCCGCAGCCTCTCCACACAACTTTTCTCTCCCTCACGCTGTATATGCGAGAGCATAAGTCGCACCCTATCCGCACGATGAGTTTTGAAACTTATTTCCAAAATGTCTATAGGATTTAGGGCGATGACGTTTTTTTCGTCATTTATTTTTTCCTCCGTTATTGAGGGTTCTTGTTCCTTTTCTGTCGGTTTCTTTGGACGTAGTTTCTGCTCAAGCAAATCGAGCTTGTCTGCCACTTCACTAGGTTGAACAAAATATTCGAAGTGTCCATTTACTTTCTCTTTTGAAATAAGACCTTGTTTAAAAAGTCGTCTCACAATAGCATCTACCGTGGTGCGTGGTAGTTGCGATCGTGAAGCTATTTTCGTCATATTCATTTGACCAAAGGTACCAATAGAAGTAAAAACTCGTATCTCACGATTGTTAAGCCCCAAGAATTTAAACTGATCAACAACAAAGTCCATGGTTATTTATAAGTATACTTGTGACGATATTTTCGTCAAATATTAATTTACATATTTATACGCAGGTGTATACTACAACAAGATTAGATTAACCTTTACTAAGGAGGTGGCGTATGATACTGCGCGCAGAAGATACATTAGGATCAATGCAGGCATTTAATGATTTGTATGTATATGCCTATGATTTGATGCGGAAGGCAGAGGGGGCTAACAAAACTGTCGTCCTCGGCGAAAAGCCTCAAAAAAACGGGGTGATAATGGAAGAAAATTTTCATATACCTGCTGGCCATTCTGACATGTTATCAAGCAAGGGTTGGACTGTGCTTGATATACTCTCATTTCGGCCTGTAATTGAAAAAATTCTCGCTTTACAGAAGATTACAAAGTATCCTTACCCCTATTTGCATGATTTTTCTATACCCCTCATCATGAGTGGTATATTTGCAACTGTTCACTTTTGCGAAAATTTTTCCGCGAGCTTTGATGCAATTTGTGAACACGAAGCAGTAAAAAGTTTTGATATCCCTATCGTTTACCTTGAGTAGTGGCACATCCACACACCCCTCACCTCATCTATTCGAGGTGAGGGGTTCAATAAATACAAGACCCCATAGAAACGGGGTCTTTGTATTTTATGTGCGCCCGCCAGGACTCGTCCCAGAATTGCGGATACTTTGTCCTCCGCTCACTGGTGGAGGACAAAGTATACTCGCATTCTTGGACGGCCACTCGCTGTTGCTACGCAACATGCTCTGTGTCTTCGAGTCTGGGCGTAAGGTGCGTAGGCACCTTACTCGGCGCACCACAACACAAAAACCTCATGGTGATGAGGTTTTTGTGTTGTGGTGCGCCCGCCAGGACTCGAACCTGGAATGACGGTTCCGAAGACCGGAGTGATATCCATTTCACTACGGGCGCAGATGTGTGCATTGTATAGGAAAAACAAGAAAAATGCGATAGTATTGCTCCATGGATAGTGCAAACTACTCGATTCCCCAAGAGGTTACACGTGTAACATCTACCCTCAAAAGGGCTAATTTTGAAGCCTACTTGGTTGGTGGCTGTGTTCGTGATCTACTTTTAAACAAAACACCTAAGGATTGGGATATAACCACAAACGCACACCCAGACCAAATACAAGCGCTTTTTGAAGAAACGTTTTACAACAACCAATTCGGAACAGTCGGGGTGGTAAGCATGTCGTCTACACAGGCAGACGAAAAAGCAACCGACCCAACTCTCAAGGTTATTGAGGTTACCCCATATCGCAAAGAAGGTACCTATTCTGACAGCAGGCGTCCTGACAACGTTGAATTTGGCGTCTCATTACATGAAGACCTTGCAAGAAGAGACTTTACTATCAATGCACTTGCTCTTGATATCGATAAAGGACATATTGTTGACTGTTATAAAGGACAAGCAGATCTTGCAGCTCAACAGCTCCGTGCAGTCGGCAATCCTAATGAGCGTTTTCAGGAAGATGCGCTTAGAATGCTCCGTGCCATACGACTTGGAGCAGAGCTTGGATTCAGTATAGAACAAAAAACATTTGAGGCTATATCACAAAATGCACATTTGCTTAAAAACATATCAAAAGAACGGATTCGTGATGAGCTTATTAAAACCATAATGTCCCCCTACCCCATGGAGGCATTGTTACACATGAAACAAACCGGGTTATTAACGTATATCCTTCCAGACCTGGAATCTGGTATCGGTATTGAACAAAATCATTCTCATATATACACAGTTTTCGAACATTTATTGCGTGCACTTCAGCATGCTGCAGATAAGAATTTTTCACTTGAGGTACGGCTTGCATCACTTTTTCATGATATCGGGAAGCCAGCAAGCAGAAGAAATTCTGCAGAGACAAAGGAATATACATTCTACGGACACGAGGTAGTGGGTTCACGTGTAACACGTAAAGCTTTAGAGAACCTGCGTTTTCCAAAAGAAACTGTCGAAAAAATCGTCAAATTAGTACGTTGGCATATGTTTTTTAGCGATCCTGACAAGATTACACTTTCTGCAGTTCGTAGAATGATTGTAAACGTTGGAGTAGAGAATATTTGGGAGTTACTAAATGTCCGCATGTGCGATCGTATCGGTTCAGGAAGACCTAAAGAACAGCCATTTAGGTTTAGGAAATACACAAGTATGGTTGAAGAAGCACTTCGAGACCCTGTATCTGTTGATATGCTTAAAATTGATGGACTGAAAATTATGGATGTTACACGTGAAAAGCCAGGTCCAAGAATAGGTAACATGCTCCATGCGCTTCTTGAAGAAGTTTTGGATGACCCAAGCATGAATACCGAGGATCTGCTTGAAAAACGTGTTCTAGAGCTTTCTACACTTCCTGATGAGGAATTAGCAGAAAAAGGGAAGCAAGGCAAAAACAAAAAAGAAGAAGTAGAGGAAAGAGAATTAGAGGAATTGCGTAGGAAACATAAAGTATAGGAAGTTGAATGTTTATTGTTGAAAGTGAAAAGTAACTAAAAAGCGCTAACAAGCGCTTTTTAGTATGTTACACGTGTAACACATCTTTTGATACGAGTAAGACGCAACAATTCTATCATATCTTTACGAATCCCCACTTTCACTTAGTTGCATGTTATCATGTCGATAAATGCTCGGTTCTACTTCAGATTTTTTACTTTAGACTTTTAACATTCCACTTTTAACATAATTGTTACACGTGTAACATCATAAAAAACACTCCGAGTGAGTGTATAAAAAAGCCACCTGCTTTTCCTTTGGCAGGTCATAAGATGCGCTCAATGATTTTCATTGTGATAAGAGTCAATATGGCTCTATTAAGCGCTCTTTGTGACCTGTCATAGGGCAACTTTTGGGTGGAGATCCAATTTATGTTGCGGCTGGGTGGCTTTCGAGCTGGGGCTGCTTTATTCAGTTGTATGAAGCATGTAGTATTCGGTTATAGTACTCTGGTATCTATATTCTCTGGTAGAGTGTCTTTTTAAAATATTTTATTAGTTTTTGAGTGGAAACATTACTCTTGAACTACCATAATACTTTTCCGATTTTTATACTTCGAAAGAACATTTTTCTAAAGAACAAACTTGTTCCGCAGAGATAGGTAGTACGTTCTTAGTACGATTTCTTCGTGCGAAAAACGTACTACCTATTTCTTTGGAATCACCATCACGCTGGTCTACGTTCTAGTATATCCGTGCTCAAGGACATGTAAAGGACATGCTAGTGTGCAGCTGTGGATAAGTGTCCTATAGATTAGGTTTACATTTCTACGCTGATAGGGCAATGATCCGAGCCTTGAATAGTGTTATGAATAGTAACCTTTTTAAGCATATGAATAAGGTCTGGTGATGCAAATAGGTAGTCAAGCCTCCATCCCACATTCCTCTCTCTTGCAGCTGTTTTCATATCCCAGTAGGTGTACGCACCTGTTTTGTGTGGGTAGAAGTGTCGGTACGTATCTATCCAACCAAGACCAACCACCTCGTCCAGCCATGCACGTTCTTCTGGAAGAAATCCTGTGTTCTTTTCATTTTCCTTTGGGCGAGCTAAGTCTATTTCTTCGTGCGCAGTATTTATATCTCCACCCCATATAACGGGATTTTTCTTACGTAGTTTTTCAACATATTCAAGAAATTTTTCATAAAACTCAAGTTTGTAAGCTAAGCGTTCTGGCCCTTGCCCACCGTTAGGGAAGTAGATATTTGAAATAGAAAGATTATTGTAATACGCTGTAATTACACGCCCTTCTTGATCGAATACATCTTTCTCCATACCATAGGTCACCAAATTTGGTTTTCTTTTTGTATAGATACTGACCCCACTATAGCCTGCGCGCTCACGCGAAGATGAAAAATATGAAGTATATCCTTCAATACTTCGAGCGTCTTCAGGAATCTGTTCTTCTGTAGCCTTCGTTTCTTGTAAAAGCAAGACATCTGGAGAAAGTGCCTTAATCACGGGTAAAAAGCTGTCTTTGCGTATAACAGCACGTAAACCATTCACATTCCAACTCGTAACTTTCATGAATACCATAGTACGCCAGGATGTTTGAGGAGTCACCATATTGACAAGTAATAAGTTTGTTGGTATAATATTACAAGAATATACAATCTTACCAACCACAGAGGAGGTCATCCATGAAAAGAATATTTGTTTTTGTGACATTGGCTGTGTTTATGTTCGTAAGTTTCGGTTGCAACCAGACGTATGCAAGTAGTCGTAACTACTACAACTCACAACAGTACCAAGTGAAGCGGTACCAACACCAACAGTACCGGCACCAATCTCAACCTAGGCACCACAGGCACCATCACTCAAATCGGAACGTGGCGATTGCTCTTGGCGCGATAGCACTTACTACAGTAGCTTTGAGCCAAAACAGACAACCTGTGAATCGAGGGTACACAGAGAGGGATCTTCAGCACCAACAAGCTAATATAGCTTACCAAGAGTGCCTGCGGGATAGGAATACGGACTTGCGGTATGGTGTCCCTCCACAGAAAGCGAAGGACTGCCGACGTCTTGACCCCAAGAATATGAACTGGTCAAGAAAATAGGTCAGTTTACTATGGGCAGTCATGCTTGACGGCCCTATCAAAAATCTACCAGTAGAAATGTCATGATACGAACAACAATTGTAAGTCTAACGTTGGCAATTTTCTTTGTTGCTAGCTTAGGCTTCAATCAGGTTTCCTTTGCTGATACTCACTTGTACGGTCACCATCATGAAACCCACAGTACAACTGGAAAAATGATGGTCGGTCTTGGAGTACTTGCTATTGGTGCTCTGACATTTGGATCCACAGTATCTAAGCAACAAAAGCCTGTAGACCACGGTTCGGATATCAAGGGGGAGTTTTCTAATCCCAAAGCTGAAGCAGTGTACAAAGAGTGCTTAGCAGAGCGTGAAGCGGAACTGCGGTGGAGCGCCCCCACACACAAAGTTAGAGATTGTACTCATCTTGCTCGTAAGTAGGCAACTGTATAGGTCCGTCATGTCATATTGCATGGCGGACCTATTTATTATTTTTGTAGTACACTTTTGTAGATGCAACATGCTGGTGACCAAGTAATTCTTGTACAGACCCAACATCTGCGCCGTTTTTGAGCAAATCCTGTGCATATAAAGAACGCAATCTCTGTGGTGTCACTACTGACACAATTCCCACTTGTAGAGCGCATTGTTTGATAATCCTCTCTACCTGACGAACACTCAACCGAGTGTCGCCCTCCGATGAAAAC
Organism: Parcubacteria group bacterium GW2011_GWD2_42_14; assembly: GCA_000998045.1. GTDB lineage: Bacteria > Patescibacteriota > Minisyncoccia > Phycocordibacterales > UBA12088 > UBA12088. The sequence goes on along the minus strand of LCCS01000002.1, from coordinate 36,876 downwards.
CGCTTCCCATTGTTTACAAACAATGCTTTATGGGGGTCACTCCTCACATCAAGGTACGCACATAAAGCATCTCTTGCTTCTGTCGGTAGCAAAACACTGCGCGCACGTACTCCTGTTCCATACTTCACAAGTCTATTATCAGAAAAACTATCAACATCTAACGCGCACAGTTCGGATACTCGCATACCTGTTCTGAAAAACAAAAGTAGGATTGCACGATCTCGTAGGCTCTTTACATCCTTACCTTGAGATGCTTGCAACAAACTCCTCACGTCGTGTGGAGACATGCTCTGTACTGAGAAAGTGGTACTCGGGGTAAGCTTTATCATTTCAGGTTCAAGGGACGAAACCTGATGTTTCTTCAAATAATCAAGTAATCTCCTAAGCGCTGTGAGATGATAGTTTTGAGTATTGGTTTTCAACACCGTAAGTCCAGTACGATATTTCTCCACAATTGGAATCGTGATGTCTTTAGGGTGTATTACTTGAGTATTCGAGAAGAATCTATCTAAATAACGAGTATAGTTTTCTACTGTTTTTTTGCTTTTTCCTTGCTCAGTCGCAATAGATGATAGATACGCATCTTTCAGGGACTCAAGTTCTGTTTTTGGCATACCAATAGTGTCGCACAATTTGTACGAACGGAAAATAGCCACAGATTAAGAAAAAAATGGGCTTTTATATAACTTTCCTGAAACAAACTATACGAAACAGTGAGTCAATAGCTTTTTTGTTGACTCATTTTTCCTTTCAGGTATACTACTAGTGTAGTCGATTTATTCGACACAGTACCTTCAAGCGACTTCCCTGGAAGTCGCTTTTTTTATCAACTCATTCACCAAGTTAAGTTGTGGAAGTATCAATTAATACATTGAGAAATCACTACGAAAAAACTTGCAATATCTCTTAACATGTGCTAGAGTATATATATATGTTAACACACCGAAAGAAGCAGAACGCTATAAAGAATACAGCCCGACATGATACGGACACTGGTTCACCTGAAGTACAGGTAAGTCTACTGACTCGAAAAATTGAGGAGCTTGCTACACATTTAAAGAAGCAACCTAAGGACCTTCATTCACGTCGTGGACTACTTGGAATGGTTGCTGATCGTCGCGCTCACCTTAAATATTTGGAGAAAAAAAACAAGCGTTCTTATAACGCACTTCTTAAGAAACTTGATCTTAAGAAATAGTGGCCATATTTATAGTAGGGCACCTATAAGACTCGAATGTCTTTTCTTTGATTTGTGTATACACCTAAGTATACTGAAGAGGTAAGGCATTTTTATACATTTGAGAAAATTTTCTCAAGGAAAAAGTTTATAATTTTAATATCTATTATATGTCAGTTGTAAAACACAAAGCGCAACGCGTCGCTGTATTTATTGATACGCAAAACCTATACCATAGTGCAAAAAACTTGTACCATTCAAAAGTAAACTTCGTTAATGTTTTAAAAGATGCAGTTGCTGATCGAATCTTAGTCCGAGCTATCGCATACGTCGTAACCACAGAAAGTGGTGAGGAACAAGGCTTTTTTGAGGCTCTTTCAAAGATAGGCATTGAAGCAAAGACGAAAGATCTTCAAGTGTTTGCTGGTGGTGCGAAAAAGGCAGACTGGGACGTCGGAATGGCTATTGACGCCATAAAAATGGGTCCAAAGCTTGATGCAGTCGTACTGGCAACAGGGGATGGTGACTTTGTCCCTGCTGTTGAGTACTTGAAAACGACTAGTGGTTGCCAGGTAGAAGTTATTTCATTTGGGCGATCGAGTTCAAGTCGACTTAAAGAAGCGGTTGATGACTTCGTCGATATGGATGACAACATCAAGCGCTACACTATAAAAAGTGGTGGCTCACACGGAAAATCAAATGGTGAATCGAAAGGAAATTGGGGAAGTGCCAAACGGTTAGCCTAGAGGAGTTGAAAGTCAAAAGTTAAAAGCACTCGCCTTTGACGAACCCACAAGTCGCGTACGCGACTTGTGAACTTTAAACTTTCAACATTTAACTTTAAACTTGCCGGTTTTTTGCTAAAAACCGCAGTGTTTGGTATAGTCCAAGCATATTCATTAACTGTTCGGGAGCGAATAAAGAGCTGGAGTATGGCGAATATTGCCGTTTCAGGTCTTCAATTCGATTCCGAACTTACATTACACTATGGAAAAAAAGACGTTTTCGACAATGGTCGGCGGAAAAACAATGACCGCCGAGTTTAGTAATCTCGCAGAACAAGCTAACGGCTCAGTCTTACTGCACTACGGCAAAAGTGTTGTATTTGCAACAGCTGTTATGGGTACAGAGAGGGACGACATTGATTACTTCCCGCTCACGGTAGATTACGAAGAGAAAAATTACGCTGCAGGAAAAATACTCGGCTCTCGGTTCATGCGCCGTGAGGGCAAACCTACCGACGAAGCCGTACTTTCAGGAAGGGTGATTGACCGCACCATTCGACCACTCTTTGATCAATCATCAAGAAACGCTGTGCAGATAGTTGCGACAGTTCTTGCAATCGACGAGGAAGACCCTGACGTAATGGGTGTCATTGCTACATCCCTTGCACTCTCTGTTTCTGACATACCATGGAATGGGCCCGTAAGCGCGACCCGTATTGGCAAGTGCAACGGTGAATTGATTATCAATCCTACCTATACAGAACGCGCTCATGCCGACTATCACTTTGACCTTCTGGCGTGCGGAAAAGAGGGAACAATAAATATGATAGAAACAGGTGCCTTCGAAGCAAAAGAAGAAGCTCTTGCTGAAGCTTTTGATCGTGCTGTTACTATTAACAACGAAATTGAAGCGTGGCAAAATGAAATTATCGCGTCAATCGGTGTTCAAAAGCAGAAACTAAGCAAAAAAGATGTTAACCCAGACATTGAAACACTCTTCAAAAAAGAGATAGTCTCTAAATTGCCAGCTTATGTATTTTCAAATGAAGCAGGGTATAAGAGCATCAACATCCTCAAGAACGAGTGGTTAGCGCTCTTTGTTGAAAATTTTCCTGAGGAACACAAGAAGCTTGCTGGAGATATCTTTGAGGAACATCTTGATGAGGTGATGCAGAAAGGTGCAGTGCTTGAGGATAAGCGAGGTGATGGAAGAAAAATGGATGAACTTCGCAACCTTTACGCGCAAGCTGGTGGTGTAAGCGAACTTATACACGGTACGGGTATTTTTTATCGAGGTGGCACCCACGTACTTACTGCACTTACCTTGGGTGGACCAGGAGACAGCTTGATAGTTGATTCAATAGAAAAGCCAGACTCTCAAAAGCGCTTTATGCACCACTACAACTTCCCACCATACTCAGTGGGTGAAGCAGGGCGAATAGGGGGATTCAATAGGAGGGCTATCGGGCATGGTGCACTTGCAGAAAAGGCACTTGAGGCGGTCCTTCCAAGCAAGGATGTCTTTCCGTACACCATACGACTCGTGAGTGAGTGTATGGCAAGCAATGGTTCTACATCCCAAGGTGCTATTTGTGCTTCTACACTTGCACTTATGGATGGGGGAGTTCCTATCAAACGGCCAGTCGCAGGTATTGCTATGGGGCTCATGCTCTACGAAGGTAAGCACAAGGTGCTCACAGACATCCAAGGACCTGAGGATCATCATGGACACATGGATTTCAAGGTCGCAGGTACAAGGGAAGGAGTTACCGCCATACAAATGGATATCAAGGCGGGAGGTATACCAGTTCCTATACTTGTTGAAGCTCTTGAGGGAGCACGGAAGGCTCGCATGCAAATACTTGATGTACTTGAGGCGGAAATTAAGGAACCACGAAGTGATATTTCACCTCGAGCACCAAAAATTTTGACCTTCAAAGTAAAAGTAGATCAAATCGGTCTTGTTATTGGTGGTGGAGGAAAGACCATAAACAGTATCAGAGATGCTTCGGGTGTTGAGGATATCACCATAGAAGACGACGGTACTATATTTATCACAGGAAAAAACGGCAGTGCTGAGAAAGCACTCGCGCTTATTGAAGCCCTTGTGCATGTATACCTCCCAGGAGAAGTGTATGAAGGCGAAGTGACGCGCATACTCGACTTTGGTGCTTTTGTGAAAATAGGCGCAACTGCTGAGGGTATGGTACATGTGTCAGAAATTGCTCCGTTCCGTATTGAAAAAATTCGCGATGTTCTCAAAGAAGGTGACATTGTAAAAGTAGCGGTGAAAGAAGTAGATGAAAAGGGAAGAATCAATCTTTCTATCAAAGCTGCTGACCCACAATTTGCAGAACGAAAAGGAATACAGCCAACAACACAAAGTAGGAACAACAACCCGCGTCCATAAATTATGAATAACCTGCTCCACCCAAAGTAGGTTATTTTTTAGAATTGGTTTTATAGGGTCAGAACATAGTACAATATCTACTATATGGATAACGATCCAAAATCGTACAGAGTACCTATCTTGCGTCTCAAAGATGTTTTAAGCGATTCTGAAGGACAAGAGGAAGGAAAGGATGTTTCTGACACAACTCCTACAACACAAAAACCAAATCCTTCTGTACCAACCTCAGTTACAGAAGAAGACATTCTTGCTGCCGTAATTATCCCCAAAGGCCAGCAACCCATTGTATTAGAAGCTTCTGAAAAAAAAGATGCTCTTTCGGCTCCAAATCAAAAAAAAGAAAAGGAGATTCAACCCCCTGTAGCCTCACAAGAAACAATAGCGATCGCAAAGACTTCACCTCCCGTATCAAAAACTCTTGATACAACTCAGAAAAAATCTGTTGTTGCAACAGAAATACCAAAACCTGATACGGTTATGGTGAAAAAGATTGCAGTTTCACCAGAGCTACCAAAAACTCAAGAAAAAAAAATAACAACTGAAACAATAAAAGTACAAGCACCTACACTTGAGAGTCCTCAGGAGTCAGAAGTAATCAAAATATTGGACGCAAACGTGCATGCAATTGATGAAGGTATTTTAAAAAAAGAATTTCCAAACCCTGAACAAAGTTCAGTTCCAATGGAAACACCTACTGTAGATTTAGAGGAGGAGGCATTAGTTGAAGAGGTGGATGATTTGGCGAACCTCTACTCCTTAGTAGAGGAAAATCTTGCTTCAGAAGAAACACAGGCCGAGCAACAAGAAAACACACAGCCTACTGAGAAAGCGGGAATTGTAGAGGAGGAACCTATACATCAAGAAATAATACCGAGAATTCCAGTTCCTGAACCACTCGACATTTGGGAACTCGATGCTGCAAAGCCAAGAGTGCCATACAAACCTAAACCAATCATTCCCAAACCACCGGTAGTTGAAATAAGGGAAGTTGAAACAAAAAAGGAATTTATAGCACAAAATAAAACTTCTCAATCAACACTCCCTCAAAAGCAACTGGTTTCGGACGCACCTGAAAGTGTAAAAAATACAGAAAATAATGACGCAATGAAAGAAGAACCGAGTGCAAAGATAAAAAATGAATCTGGTTCGCAAAATACAAAACTACAACAATCGGAAACAAATCCTCTATCGAAATTACAATCAATAGAAACATCTCCTCTTGAGGGACCAAAGAAGTCAGACGGTCTTTCTAATCTGTCTGCACTACGCGAACGTGCTCAAAAAGAAGAGGTATCTCAAGCAACAAACAACCCACACCCTCAGGAGTTAAGTAGCAAAAATGTACTTGATTCTTCTAGTGCTCCTAACACCCAAAATCGCCCTCGTCCTTCATCAAAACACGCGCAGGTACTTGCTGAAGTTGCTGAACGTCTCCATGACATTGGCAATCCAAAAACTGAAGCACCAATAATGGAGGAAAAAAAGGCAGTACCTATTGAAACACCTCCTGTACCTGAAGCAACGCAGAAAGTAATCCCTGGCGCGCTGGAGAAAGATACCCCAAAACCTACATTTAAACCGGTTGAGTCATCCATCCCTATGATACGTACTTTTCGTCAAGATGTTGAGCAAGCCGTGACTCGAAATCGCACCTCTGTTGTAGACATGATTTCCGCCGAAGAGAAGCGCCGCAGTAACAGTGAAACAATTCGGCGAGCACCACATCCAGCTGAATCCTCATGGTCATATGTCTTTATTGGTGCCAGTATGATACTTGTGATAGCGGCGATCGCTATTGGTGCATTTCTCTTTTTCCGTCTCATGACCAACTCTGATACTGGCACTGATCTTGAAAGAATTCCTATTAATGAAACAATTTCATATGACTTAACCTCCCAGTCAAGAGACCAGATACTGACTGGACTGGTAAAGTTGCGTGATTCATTGCACACAAGCCTCGGTTCAATTACACAAATACAACTAACTGAACGTAAAAATGTGGACGATACAACTGAGAAAAAATCATTTGTCTCCACATCACTCTTTTTGCTAAAAATAGAGTCGCATGCTCCAGGAAGTCTAGTGCGCAACCTAGCTGACACCATGATGTTTGGTATTCACGAACTTACTAAAAATGAACCTTTCTTTATTTTTACAGCGACACACTACGACATTACGTTTAAAAGTATGTTTGAATGGGAAAGTACAATACAAGATGACCTTGCTCCTTTGTTTGGAACTCCCGTAAAAATTAGGCAAAGTGTTGCTACCACCTCAAACGCCACTGGCACAGCTTCAGTAGTGCCGACTAGATTACCACCTGAACTCTTTGAGGATATTGTTATTGCCAACACGCAAACACGTGGTATTAGAAACACCTCAGGGGATGTAGTACTCATATGGGCTATACCTGATGAGACGACTCTTATCATTACCAATAATGAAACTACCATGCGCACACTCTTAGAACGTATGGATGCGCGTCCTTTCTAGTACGGCTTTACTGTTTGGAGGGGCTTGCCCACACACATGGAGACTAGTACACTTTAGAACATGAATGATTATACAAAATATAAAAAGGCTCTTGATACAGAGTTTGAAAATTTAGGAAAAGAATTGTCAAAACTAGGCATCCAAAATATAGAGGACCCCTCAAGTTGGGATGTTAAAAATCCGGAAATGGACATAATGGGTGCTGATGAAAATGAAGTCGCTGACCGTAGCGAAGAGATTCAGATTGATTCAATAATTCTCAATGAACTTACGGTACGATACAACAATGTTGTGCGTGCTTTAAGAAAATTAAAAGATGGTACCTATGGCATGTGTGAGATCGATGGTAAACCTATTGAAGAAGATCGCCTTCAGGCTAACCCTTCTGCACGGACATGCATGGAGCATGTTGAACAAGAACAAGTATAACCAAATCTATGCATGAGTTTTGCTCGAGTATATAGCGCCCAACCAGTTTATCTCGATGCCTCACTTGTAACAGTAGAAGCAGACCTCTCAAAAGGTCTGCATTCTTTTTCTATCGTCGGATTACCCGATAAGGCCGTTGATGAGTCGAGGGAACGTGTTGCAATTTCTATAAAAAATTCAGGTTTTGACTCTCCCAAGCACAGCAATAAACGAGTTCTTGTTTCCTTGGCCCCTGCTGACCTGAAAAAAGAGGGTACACGTTTTGACCTTGCAATAGCACTCGCATACCTTTTGGCGTCCGGTGACATTGCTTTTGATACAAAACATATTTTGTTTCTTGGTGAATTATCTCTTCAGGGTGATCTTCGTCCTATACACGGCACCCTTTCGCTTGTTCTTTATGCTAAAAAAAACGGTTTTCATACTGTTGTGGTCCCGCGAGAAAATGCTGCGGAAGCTGCACTTGTTGAAGGTGTCACCGTGCTACCCGCATCCTCGCTTATACAAGTGACTCGTCATTTCAATGAAGTATCGCAAGGAGAAAGAAAGCGCCTTACCCCGCAACAACAGACTACTCCAGAGGAGGTGGTTGATGAAAATTTTACAGACTTTGGTGATATTCGAGGTCAAGAAACAGCAAAACGAGGACTGCTCATCGCAGCAGCAGGTAGACATAACATCGTCCTCTATGGGCCACCAGGTACCGGCAAGACTATGCTCGCAAGAGCACTCCGTGGCATTCTCCCGCCTCTTTCCTTTGAAGAATCACTTGAAACAACCGCTATTCATTCCGTAAGTGGTACCTTGAAAGATGGTGCCGTCATCACCACGCCACCATTTCGCTCTCCGCATCACACATCCTCCCATGTTGCAATTGTTGGAGGTGGTTCTATTCCTCGTCCAGGAGAGGTCACCCTTGCCCATCGTGGCGTACTGTTCCTCGATGAGTTCCCTGAGTTTGAGCGTCGCGTGGTGGATGCACTCCGCGAACCCCTGGAAGACAAAATGGTTTCAGTATCGAGAGCTAAAGGTTCAGTAGCCTTCCCAGCAAATTTTATTTTGATTGCAGCTCTGAATCCAACGCGAGAACGTGGAGAAGTACGTATCAATGAGCTCGATAAAGAACGACTCAAGAAAAAAATCTCTGGTCCAGTCATTGACCGTATTGATATGTGGATAGAGGTAGCACATCTCGACCATGAGGAACTCCGCTCACGAAAGGGAAAACAAATACGCGAGTCGGCATCAGTACGACAAAAAGTTGCTGAGGCGCGTGCGCGTCAGCAAAAGCGATTTAGTACAACAACGACCACTAATGCAGACATGTCCGTACGTGACATTGATACACAGGCACAACTTGAAGATACCGCTGAGAATATTCTTGAACAAGCGGCAAAAACCCTCAAACTTTCTCCACGTAGCTACCACAGAACTATCAAGTTAGCACGAACTATCGCTGACATTGAAGCCTCAGAAAAGATTCACGATGCACACATTCTTGAGGCGCTAACATACCGACCAAAAGGACTGTTTGACTAGAAGAGTTGAAAGTTAAATGTTTAAAGTTATAAGTACGCCCCACACACTACAATTCATACGGGAGAGGGGAAGGAAAGGTGTAACCCACATTCTCATTTACATTCACCAACAAACTTGGTAAGTTTACTACCACACATGAGAAAAGCACTTCGAGCGGAGCTTCATACACACCTTGGTGCAGCGGTTGATCCACCCATTCTCTGGTCACTTGCACATCTCCAAGGCATACGACTTCCTAGTAAGGATTACTGGGAATTCGAGGACATGATTACTATGACTGGCACTGAGTACAACACGAGCCTTGATGAGATGCATCGAAAGTTTTACTACTGGACCGAGCTTATACAGTCCTCGCCTTTGGCGGTTGAGGAATCAGTGAAGAGTGTTATTGGTGGAGGATACAGAAAGTGCAACCTCGTGTTACAAGAGCTTCGCCTCAATCCCATGTTTCGAAACAGGGGTGGGGAACAGGACCTCGACCACATCATCATGGCAGTACTTCGTGGTATGGATAAAGCAATGCTAGAGTACCCTATGGTCAAGGCTGGGATTATTCTCATGATGGACCGCACCCTCACCACAGAACAAAATTATATTATTGCAAAAAAGGCTATCGCTTACAAAAACAGGGGTATTGTTGGTATAGACCTCGCAGGACCTCAGCGAGAGTCGTTTTCTATAGAAGCACATTTGCCTATTTTCGAGGAAGTGCGTAAGGCGGGACTTGGTATCACCTTACACACCGGTGAGGAGGGGAATCTTGATGAGTTGCGCTATGTGGTGGAGCATATCAAGCCAGACCGTATTGGGCACGGGCTACTTAGTGTAAAGGATACAGAAATAATGAAAGCAATCAGAGAGCAAAATATTGTTTTGGAAACGTGCATCACCTCAAACCTTCGAAACCGAAAGGTAACGAATGTCGAGGAAATGAAACAGATTATTCATACCTATCTTAGAGAAAATATACCATTTACGCTCAATACCGATGGCCCAGAGATGTACAAAACGAACATCCATAAAGAACAACTATTCGCGATAGAACACGGTATGCTTACTGAAGAGCAGGTAGCTACTTGTACAGAAACAGCGTTTTCTGCTACGTTTATCAAGTAAGTTGAATGTTTATAAAGTTGAAAGTTTAAAGTAGCCCCATACCGCGCTTTTTCTCTAGACAATTGAGTAAAAAACAAATTTGTTGAAGGTTATCACAACCAAAAAAACCGCATGTGCGGTTTTTTTGAACTTTTAACTTTATGAACTTTATAACTTTCAACTTAGAACGGGTTTTTTGCGCCCCGTACCTCAAAATGAAGGTGATTACCTGTAGAGCGACCTGTTGAACCAACATGTCCAATGACTTGACCTTGTGTTACTGTCTGACCTTGCCCTACGGCATTCTTCGAGTTGTGCGCGTAGAGCGTTTGAGTACCATTTGGGTGGTCAATCACGATATAGTTTCCATACCCACCATTCCATCCCCCCACACGTGAGACAATCACACGTCCACCCGCCGCTGCACGAATCGGGGTTCCTGTATCTGCTCCGAAGTCTATTGCATTAGACCCATGGATACCTTGTGTTTTTACACTTCCAGGGAGTGGGTGTATGAAATACCCAGAGACAGTCGCTCCACCAGATACCACTTTGGTATATGTACCCGTGCTTTTTTTAACAGGTTTTTCTTCTTCGATAACACCACCTGGTATAGTGACCGATTCACCAACTGTCAGCACACCGTCTTCGGAAAGGTTGTTGTAAGAGATTATTTCTTCAATAAAATCATCAAGATTTTCATCATCCTCGTCGGAATACTTTTTTGCCAAACTCCTAATAGAATCTCCTTTCTTTACGATATGCTGTACACCAGAGACGGGGAGAATAAGGAGTGTTTGCCCTGGTTGTATGTCTTTATCAGAGGAGAGCTCATTTGCCCACACAATAGTATTTACCGAGACTCCATACATTTCTGCTATTTTTGAAATACTATCCCCCACGTCTACTAAATGGAGTGAAATTTGATCGGAATTTATAGGAGCAACAAGATCTTCTGATGTGAGGTTAAATGGAGCGGTTTCAGGGACAAGAGCTGAGTCATCTGCAACAAACACTTCTCCACCACCCCGAGAAGGGTTCGGGTCTATATTTCTAGCTCCTTGAAGTAAGATTACTGTTTGTGAATTTAAAACTTCAGCCTGACTTGTTTCTTGAATCGAAATATCATTTCCAAAAAAGTCAAAGAAGGAAGCACGCACCGTTGGAGTTACAAAACTTCCAACAAAGAGAGCAGTGGTCATGAAAAAAGCGACTTTTGTAAAAGTTTGCTTTTTACTATTTCTGTTTGTGGTCTGAACGGGACACGAAGGTTGAGTCTCACGCTCAGAACTTTTGTAGGTTGTGTGTTTTATAAGAGTATGTTGGTCACGCGGTCTGGCTCCCCAATCGAAAACTATTTATGAAAGTACCATGAAAATAGATTTCGAATTATGTAATTCCTGTTTGTCTGACGATACATGACACTATAGACGCCGAGAAACTTGCGTCAAGCACTTTCTTAAACAACCTGTTGATTAAGCAACAGAAATCAAAAAAGTAAAAAATTGGCTCTATGAAGCGCTATAATAGCACCTCACACTATGGTATGATACAAGCTTATGAAGTACCTCGAAATGCTAAATGAGGCCCAAAAAACAGCGGTTTTAGAGACTGAAGGGCCTGTTTTAGTACTCGCGGGTGCCGGAGCGGGGAAAACAAGAACCATTGCACATCGCATAGTACACTTAGTCAAGAGTGGCGTGCCCTCCCATAACATACTTGCACTTACCTTCACCAACAAAGCTGCCCGTGAGATGCGTGAGCGAGTAGAGGCACTTTTAGCAGAGTACGGTGAATCAGCTTCTTCCCAAAGAGTGACAGTTTCAACTTTTCATGCACTCTGCGTCATACTTCTGCGTCAATATGCTGAAACACTCGGGTTTAAAAAACATTTCACTATTTACGATAGATCAGATTCTCTTCGGGCTATCAAACGAGCAATGAAAGCGGTAGATGAGAACGAGAAACAAATCGAACCACGAGTCGTTTTGAGTGCTATATCACGCGCAAAAGGAGACACTAAAACACTCAGTACGTATCGCGAAGAAACCGGAAACTCATACTTTCCTCTCGTCGTAAGCAAGGTATGGGAACAATATGAACGAATCCTACATAAAGATAACGCTTTAGACTTTGATGATTTACTTCTTGAGGTGTGGAAGATGCTTACCAACAACAGAGAAATTCGCACCGCACTGGTAGAAACCTATAGGTACATACATGTCGACGAATACCAAGACACCAACAAAGTACAGTACGAAATAGTACGCATGCTTGCCGACGAACACAAAAACTTGTTCTGTGTGGGAGATTTGGATCAAAACATCTACTCGTGGCGTGGCTCAACTATTGAAAATATTCTTGAGTTTGAGAAAACATTTCCTGAAGCGACGGTTATACGACTGGAAGAAAACTATCGTTCAACAGGGACTATTATTGAGGTATCGAATGAAATAATTAAAAAAAACAAACGCAGGAAAGAAAAAACACTTTTCACTAATAATACTCTAGGTGAAAAAATAACACTCATTATGGGCTTCAACGAGCATGATGAGGCAGAGCGCATTGTGTCAACTATTAAAGAACGTATGGAGCTCCAGATTCCTGCAAAAGATATCGCGGTATTATACCGCGCAAATTTTCAATCACGAGTACTTGAAGAAGCATGTTTAGGTGCAGGAATACCATATAAAGTGCTTGGCACTCGTTTCTTTGACAGGAAAGAGGTTAAGGACACACTTGCATATATCAAAGTCGCTCTGAATCCTGAAAGCGAAAGCGATATAGTTCGAACCATCAATACACCCATTCGCGGGATTGGTAAAATTACCGTCTCAAAACTTTTACAGCAGGGCTGTGAAGCATTCGAAGGTCGCACTCGGGAAAAAATAGATACATACTTCAAACTACTCTCAAATATTAAAAACGAAGTAATGACAAAAAAGGCTTCCGAGGTGCTGGTATACACCTTGGAACACTCTGGACTTAACGCGAGTTTACAAGGGAAAGGAGAGGAAGAGGAAGAGCGCCTGCAAAACATTAGGGAACTAGTTTCTCTTGCTGTAACCAGATACGATCAACTTCCTTCACCTGACGGCACACTGCGTCTATTAGAGGATGCGGCTTTGGCAACTGATCAGGACGAGCTTGATCAAAAGACAACCCGTAATACTGGGGAAGGGGTTACGCTTATGACTATTCACGCAGCAAAGGGGCTAGAATACGGTCATGTATTCATTACAGGGCTAGAAGATGGGCTATTTCCCCATGAACGCAAGGAATCAATGTTTGGAAGTGCCGTTGATGATGAAGAGGAGCGAAGGCTCTTTTATGTTGCGCTTACACGAGCGAAAGAAAAAGTATACCTTTCTTATGCACAATCGCGAACCATTTTTGGCCAGAGACTCCAGTCATTACCGAGTGAATTTTTACTTGATATTGACGAATCATACCTTGAGCCTCAGGATACGTACTATAGAAAGCCCGAGAGTACGGGGAAGGTGATATATCTTGACTAAAGAGTTTAAAGTTAAATGTTGAAAGTTAAAAGTAAAAAAGAATTACGAGAGAGATGCCTAACCTTGATGTAGAATCCTACCCTGAGTTTTCCCTGAGATTGTCGAAGGTCGAAGGGTGAAAATTCTTTAAGTACAGACAAAAACCATGAAAAAACCAAAACTCGGACAACATTTTCTCACACGACCTGAAATAGCAACTTGGGTGGCACAATCTATAACGCTTTCAGACAAAACTACCGTTCTTGAGATTGGCCCAGGGCACGGTATCCTTACTCAAGAACTCCTAAAAGTTGCAAAAAAGGTCGTTGCAGTAGAAAAAGATGCAGAACTTGTTACAGAACTTAAAAAAACTTTTTCTGCAGAAATAGCCTCGGGAAAGTTGTTACTACTTGAAGAAGATGTGCGAGATTTCGATCCTTCTGTCTGTTCGCATCTAGATCCCACGTACACTCTGGTGGCAAACATTCCGTACTATATTACAGGCTTTATAATTCGGCAGTTTCTCACTTCCAAAAAACAACCAGACGCTATTGCGATATTGGTACAAAAGGAGGTAGCTCTGCGCATTGTTGCAAAGAACAATAAGCACAGTCTCCTTTCTCTTTCTGTATATGCATACGGCACGCCAAAGCTCTGCAAGGTTGTAAAAGCGGGGGCCTTTTCTCCTCCACCAAAAGTTGACTCCGCCATACTCTCTATTGAAGGTATTTCGCGAAATAGATTTAAAAGCACAGCACAGGAAGAACGTTTTTTCGAAACTGCACGAACAGCATTTTCACAAAAGAGGAAAACGCTTGGAGCAACACTTAAAAAAACCATAGAACCAAAAGATTTTATTCGATGTGCCGTGGAAAAGAAAACACGCCCTGAGGACGTGTCTCTTGAGCAGTGGCTTTGTTTAGTTAACTAGAATCCTCCATGCGAAGTCCCCGTCATTGTTAGAAGATATCCTCCTCCGTCAGTTCTGCAGTAGGGGTATGAAATCTGAAGACAAGTCATATACGTGTATGCTTTTCCAAGTTGCCATGCGTTAGGGAAAATGTTGTAGTGCGCATACAGTCTTGTAAACCAAGGGCAATACATAAACGTCCCACTTTTTGGAGAGCCAACTTCAATTTTAAAACAAACACTACACGAGCAAAAACTTGCTTCCTGACTTCTGCCTCCTTCAAGGAAAAGTGCCAACGTTGTCTTCGGCACAACAAAACTACCAAGCACAACACAGCTTACAAAGAGCGCTGTAATGAGAAGATGTCTGAGTGCAGTTATTTTTTTCATACTTATATGTTTAAGTTAAATATCTTCATATTACTTTGGCCAGAAGTGTTCATTATCGTAACATTTACTGGCAATGCATACTCAGTCCGTTCGGCATTTTCGTTATAACTTACTAACTTTTCATCAAATGGGTCGTAGGTGAAAGTAATACTTTTCCCGTCTTCTGACGGCAGTCCTCGTACTATGCCATATGTTGTAATGGCATCATTATTTTCCTTAGTAAAACCGGTTCCATGCACCGTAAACGTACCTCCTTGAAGCCCTGATTCAGGAGAAATAGAAGTGATTGTAGGTGCCGGACTATTGTCTCCTGTTCCTATCCATATACCCATTCCGTATTCTGACACAACATTACCTTCTTTTACCTTTACCTCATATTTTCCAGGAGGAAGATTAGGAATGGTGATAGTGAGTGCTGTGCCGGTTTCTGAAGATACACCTGTTTCTTGTACCTCACCGTTCCACAATATTTTACTTACCGGACCTTTTTCAAAACCTGAACCAACGAGGGTAACTGTATCACCTGGAAGACCTAGGTATTTAGAAGGATAGTGGACGTCTAAAATACCGTCTCCATTTGAATTTGTACTCCCAGCTGAGCTGGCCGGAAGTTGGTATTCTTGAAGTTGCCACTTTGGAGTTAAACAAGCAGTATCAGAACAACCACATTTCCATGTATTTTGGATATTTTGGCAAATATACGCAAGAACTTGGCCCGTTTCACCACTCTGTACACCCTCAATCGTTACTCCACCTTTCCCGATTATCCAAACTCCCGTTACCGTACTTCCTGTAAACGTAGTCCTTGTCCATTTTCCATTCACTTTTCGGTAGCCATACATGTATATATATTGTGTAGGAGCACCACTTCCAACTTCTATATGTGTGGCGTTACTGCCATCACAATTTACGGAAATAAGTAGTTCATTTGCCCCACTAAAAAAATTGAGTGGGGAACCAAAAGTAGAAGGAGTCGCATCAGGTGTCGTAACGGTATGGCATGGAGTTCCTACAGAAGCTACCACATTCACCAAAAAAGAAACAGCGGAAAAGAGAAACACGAAAATGACCAGGGAGTAAAAATGTTTTGGTTGTAGTGTTTTTTTAATAGTAGGTGTCATATGTAAAAAGTATAGCACGTGTCGCCACTCGTGATGTGCGAATATATGCAAAGTTAAATATTTAATCTATACAATAACATATACAACATAAGCTATGCGACACACAACATAAACTATACACACACGCAAAGCAGATAGTTTGTCTTTAACAGAACATTACTATCACTTCATTTTTGACTTAATCCACAGTTTAGAGAGTTTTTGTCTTATTCATAAGTAAAGGACGTCGTATACTGTAGATTATGAGGACTCGATATGTGGCTGGCTCAGCAAATCGTATTGTGGCAACGACCATAACTGTCGTTGCTGTAGTTTTCATTATTGCAGTTTCGTATGTTTTTTACGAAGACGGTAACCAGAAAAATACTACTACTCAACTTGCTACAAATTCTGAAATAGACCCTGAGATAATAACAAAAGCATATGAACAAGATTCAGATGAAGACGGTTTGGCAGACTGGGAGGAGGTGCTATGGTCTACAGATCCTACCAAACCTGATACGGATGGCGATGGTGTCTCCGATAGAGATCAAGTGTTCGTTGCAAGTGAATCATTGAGTATTGCATCCGGTTTAGAAAACGAGGTAGGTGCAGATACGGTTGGAATGGAACCTGAAAATCATAAGAATAGTGACGTTCCTCCTACCTCTACAGATGCACTTGCAAAAGAATTGTTTGCTTCCTATCTATATTCACTTAAAAGCGGGACGGATCTCAGTAAAGAACAACAGGAAGAGATGGTACAACAAGCGCTGGGGAAAGTTACTCCTTTAGTTACTGCACCTACATACAACCAAAGTGAGGTACGAAGTGTTCCCGCTACATCGGAAAGTCGAATGCAATACATTGCAACAGTACGGGAAATTGTTCTTGCAATGACCACAGGAAGTGATAATGAGGATGAGGCGTTCCTTGCACTTGCTCAAGGAGACAAGGAGTGGGCTGCAGGGGTATTATCTGAAATGGTACATGTGTATACAATACATACAGACAAACTTCGCACGATGGAAGTACCTGAAGATGCTGTAGGACTTCATGTAAGTTTTGTTCAAGCACTTATGCAGTATACATTTACCATAGAGGGCTTTTCCTTTATAAATTCAGACCCTCTTCGTACAGCAGCTTCAGTTAATGTGTTCCAGACCGTACGAGGACGCCTCATACACACCATTTCCATTTTGCGTAGATATTTTGAACTGCATCAAAACGTCAACCCTGGTTCAGATAATTAGCACATGATTACATATTTTAAAAACTTTATCGTTTCAGTACTTATGGTGACGGTCATGACACCGTTTCTATATCTAGGAGTTGCACCTGCTCAAAAAGTGGAGGCGCAACAATCAACCGGAAGCATCATTATGGGAGGAGTTGTGGGAGTCATGGCATGTTACTTTGAGGGATTTATAGAAGGGTTCTTTGACGAAATTTTTGGCACTGTTATAGGTGCCTTTGTTGACTCAGTGCCTGTAAATGAAACAAATTATCAATTACTTAACGATGTCGAGCAAACAGCAGAGAAAACAGCAGAACTTATTTTTAAGGAGTGCGTTCTTGACCCTATTATTTGGGTGATTAAACGCCTCCTAATAAACTTTATCACACAGGCTATTTTGGACTGGATAAACGATGGTTTTGATAATGGTCCAGTCTTTTTGACAGATTTGAGCGGTTTTTTTCGGGATATTGCATTTACCGCGTTTAACACATTTCTTGAAAGTAGTGGTTTAAGTCAATGGTTGTGTTCGCCTTTTGAAAATGATGTACGCCAGACGGTTACACAGCTAGGTGGGCGGACCAACTACGGTTCGACTGGTCAGAATATCTGTAGTCTTGAAAATTATGTCGGTGGGATGGGTGTTGATGCGGGATATGAAAGAATGGTTATGCAAGGAGATTTAAATTTTGAAGGAGGAGGTATACCAGCAGCGATGGGTCTCGCTATAGATTCCAACAACCCCTACGGCTCATTTTTTGAAGTACAGTCTGAGGCTGCAGGTAGAGTAGGCCGTACTACATCAGAGGAAGCAACCCTGCTTTCATATGGTGATGGATACTTCTCAGACAAATGTGACATAAATGGTGATGGACAACGAGAGGTGTGTACCCCTGGACAAATCATTTCAAAACAGATTGATGACTGGCTAGGTGGAGGGTTGGGACAACTCGAGGTAGCAGACGAAATAGCTGAGGTACTCGGTGAAGTCCTTGCTGCTCTTGTAAATAATATATTTAATGACGTAGAACAAGGTCTGCTTAGGGGTAGTAGAGACACTGGGGACAACAGTACAGTAACGTCGGGTGGGGTTTCAGGTGGAGGTGAGGGTGGTGGAACAACCAGTGGTACGTCTGGTGGAGGAACAACCAGTGGTACGTCTGGTGGAGGTTCAAGTAGCGGAGGAATATCAGGCTCAATTGGTAGTGATGGTAGCATATCAGGCTCAATTGGTAACATGTCGGGTGAGATTGGTAGTGATGGTAGTATGTCAGGCTCAATTGGTAGCCCCTTCTAGGGGAGCAATAAAATATGAACTTTTTTAAAAAACATCAAAAACATATTGCTCAGACACTACTTGTGTTGTTTCTAACAAGTACGGTGGTGTTGCCCGCACTTGCGCCACTTACTACATTTGCTCAAAGTGGTACAGGTCAAAGCCTCGCAGAGGCTACCGAAAACGGTCTAGACGATGGAAGCTATGCACCCAGTACGGGCTGTTTCCAAGATGGAAAACTCACAACTAGCTCTTTTGCTGGATGTGTCGCCTTTATGACATATTATGTGATGGCGCTTTCTTACAAAATAGCGGGTTGGATGGGACTCTTTTTTAACTTTGCACTTAATGAGCTTGTGGTAGGAATGGGTGAGGTGGTTCGGTCAATGAACGCTATCATGACCGCGTGGAAAACGATACGTGATATTACTAATGTGTTTTTGGTGTTCTTAACAGTTTACATAGGTATTGCAACTATTCTCGGTATCTCGGGTTTTGGGGCCAAGCAAATGTTGTGGAAGGTGGTACTGGCAGCACTACTTGTCAACTTCAGTGTTACGTTTACCAAAGTGATAATAGATATATCTAATCTCACAGCTATTCAAACAGTCTTGATGTTTCAGTCTGAGGCGGCAGGTACTATACCTGCAGAATGTGCTGAACGAGTGAGGTCCACAGGAGCGATTGAGAACAACAACGTGGTGTGTATCAGCAATGGTATTGCTTCGGCTTTTTGGACTCAGCTCAAAATCACTACTATTTTTGATTTTTCGGCATTGAAAGCAGGTGATCCAGAAGGTGGTGATGAAACCAGTCTATACTGGACTATGACCCTTACCTATCTCATGGCAACTGCTATGTTTATAGTGCTAGCATTTGTGTTTGGGGGGGCGGGCTTCCTTTTTATTGCTCGTTTTATTATTCTTGTCTTCCTACTTATAGTTTCACCTCTTGCGCTTGTGCTCTGGATAACAGGTGTTTCAGGGCAAGGACGCGCGTGGTGGCATTCACTCATCAATCAGAGTATTTTTCCACCTGCACTACTGCTCTGCTGGTGGATAGCTTATGTTATTTTAAGAGACTATACAAACAGTTATGCTGGCGTAACACTAGGATCAGTAGGCACAGTCTCCCCTTCTGCAATCTCAATCGCAACAATGTTTATTACTGTCATTGGTTTTCTTATTGCAGGACTTATTGTGGCGAAAAAACTTGGGGCACATGGAGCAGACGCAGTGCTTAAGACCGGCGAGAAATGGTCACGGAGTGTGGCTATAGGAGCTGGGAGTTTGGCAGGGGCTTATACGGTTGGGTGGGCTTCATCACGCGCTCAGAGAAAGTACGCTGAAGACATGGCCGAAGCAAACAGGATGGAAAATGGTCAGTATGTACATAAATCTCCAATGGCAAAACTAAAACGAGGTCTCTCCGGAGGAAGAATTGATCGTGGACTTAGTACTGCTGTTGGGGCAGGAGCAGGTATGAAGTTTGGTGGTAGTAGTTTTGCGGAAAGGAAACTTTCAAATAAGAAAAATTCTGACGCACGCATTAAAGAACTTAATGAAACAGGAAGAGATACTGAGCTGAAAGAAGCAACGGGCATTGTTAACAGCAAATACTATGCTGAAAACCAGAAAACAGCACATGATATCGCGAAGAGGAAAATTGCTAGCGCATCACAGGCCGAAATTGAACGTCTTCGCGAAAACTCTGGAAAAGCTGGCGATACCCCTCAAATGATAAATGCGTACAGTAAGAAACATGCGTCAGCATTGGCAGCTAAGGAAAGTGCAACTCCTATGCAGAGGAGACAGCTCACTGAAGCAGCTTTCAAAAAAGAACGGGAAGCAATTCGTACAGTAAACACAACGCAAGACGCAGAAACAAAGAAGGCATACATAAAAACACTTCGGGATATGTCTAGTTCAGATATAAAAGAAAATGCTGTTGCCTTGGCAGAAAACCCAGGTGCTGTTGCACACATGTCACACCAAACCTTTAAACAAATTAAGGAAAATAAGGATGATATGTTCGATGCACCAACCGTAGGTACATTTATCGGTACTCGAAAAGCTCATTTTGAATCTTTGACTGGTGATGCATTGAAGGATGAGATACGAATGACTAAGCCGGCAGATTTGGCTGAACACGATGTATCCTTCCTTCAACGAGGTGAGGTGGTACAAAACATAGACCCTCAAACACTTACCGGAATGGTCAAAGTGGGACTATCACAAGAGAAGAGGGAAGCTATGAAGGTAGCGGTAGAAAAAGAGTATGCAAAGATTAAAATTCCTACAGAATCGAGCAAAATTATTGACCCAAAAACTGGACAGCCTGTCAAAACTTCGGAAAACTTAACCCCAGAACAACAGAATATTGTTAAACTGCATAACTGGTTTAATGATACCAACAAAATGAGCGTGTAATATGAAAACATTTGACCAAAAAACTGTAACTGAACGATTTGCGCGCCTTCCTGATGGAGTGAAGGATATCATTCTTTCGGATGTCACTACAGAGAGTATACGCGCACTTACAGAAGTTGCGGGTCTTGGGGAGAAAGACAAAAAAGTGTGCATTGAACAAATTACTCTTGCCTCAACAGGACTTTCGACGACCAAGGATTTCAAAGTGTTCGTTACATCAGAGCTCCCCATAGACCCCCAAAAAGCAACGGCACTGTTTGAAGGTGTAGTGCAACATATTTTTAATCCTGTTCGGGAAGCCCTTCTGCTTTCTTTAGGTACTGTTGCAGACACTAACAAACCTTCCGCAAACGCTCTACCGAATGAGGGGGTGCAGGGGGGCTTAGACCCGTATCGAGCACAGGTGCAGGAGTAGGGGACGATGGTGCGGGTCGTTCATATTATATATTCTTCATCCGGCGGTTATTAAAACGCGCACTTGTATCATATGAGATTTTCTGTACCACAATTCATAGATGTTGAGGACAAAATATTTGGTCCACTTACATTTAAACAAGGAATTTATATTCTTGGAAGTGTTGGTATTACTGTTGCTATTTTTATAAAATTTGGTCTTTTTATAGCAGCTCTCGTAGGAATCCCCATACTATTTCTAGCTTTTCTTTTGACCTTTGTAAAAGTTCAAGGAAGACCTTTTATTAATATACTGTACTCTGCCTCATTTTACGCCGTTAAAAGTAAGCTCTATTTATGGAAAAAAACTCAAAAAAAGCACATTACTGAGGATATAGAGAAAGCACACACAACAAGACCAGTTTCTGTCACCATGTCACAATCTAAGCTGAGACAGCTCGCATGGTCATTAGACACAAACAATTTGTTTGATAACGATAAAAAAATACACTAATTACATGTCACAAGCATCATCAAGAGCCAAGCCAAGTCAAGATTTCGTGCCGATAGAGCAAGTGCGGGATGGTATTATGGTACTTAAAGATGGTACGGTGCGTGCTGTGCTTATGGCATCCTCTATAAACATAGTGCTTAAGAGTGAGGATGAACAGACTGCTATACTTAAGCAATTTGAAAACTTTTTAAACTCTCTTGATTTTTCTATTCAAATTTTTATTCAATCAAGAGAGTTGGATATACGACCCTACCTCGCTCTACTCGAGCAACAATTGGACAAGCAGCAGACAGAACTAATGAAAATTCAGGTTCGAGAGTACATGGACTTTGTTCGAGGTTTTGTAGGAGGAGCAAGTATTATGACAAAAGGATTTTATGTGGTGGTTCCATATAATCCACCATCATTGGAAATGTCTTCAAACCCCAAAGGTCTTGGTTCCATCTTTAAAACACAGAACAAGGGTGAGGTGCACATTTCAATGCAACTCTTTGAAGAGTACCGATCTCAGATTGAGCAAAGAGTGGCTATGGTGGTGCAAGGTCTCTCAAGAACTGGTGTACGTGCCGCACAGTTGGGTACGGAAGAAATTATTGAGCTGTTCTACCGACTATTTAATATTGGGGAGCTCGATAGACCAATTCCGTTATCAGAATTATCAAATGAAAAATAGTATGGGGTTATTTTCATTCAACAAAAAGAAAGAGGGTGTTGAAGAAGTCAACTTTGGGTCAATCGTTCCAAGTGATGTGTATGAAGTGACCAATCTCGAGTTAAAAGATGTACTTGCCCCTTCTGCACTCCAAATAACCCCTAATGAAATAAACCTGGGCGAGCAAGTGGCGAGAACCTTTTTTATCATTTCATATCCTAGGTACCTAACTGAAAACTGGTTTTCTCCTATAATAAACTTGGAAAATGTATTTGATGTCTCCATTTTTATACACCCTATCGACACAGCACCGATGCTTAAGAAATTTCAGAAGAAAGTTGCGGAGGTGCAAAGTCAAATTCATGAACGAGAAGCACGAGGTATGGTTCGAGACCCAATGCTTGACGCCGCCCATGAAAACCTTGAAACACTTCGAGACTCACTTCAACAAGCGGAACAACGACTCTTTGATGTAGGTGTCTATATTTCTGTCTATGCCGATAATAAAGAAGCCCTTGATAAGGTGGAGGATGAAATGAAATCAATGCTTGAATCACAACTCATTTACTTAAAACCAGCACTCTTTCAACAAGATCAAGGGTACCGAAGCGTCCTCCCACTTTGCACGGATGAGATTTTTGTACACAGTAAACTCAATAGCTCACCACTTTCTTCAATTTTCCCCTTCATTTCTTTTGACCTTACTGCAGAAAATGGAGTGTTGTACGGTATAAACCTTCATAATAGTTCGCTAGTGCTTTTTGACCGGTATTCAATGGAAAACTACAACTCGGTGCTTTTTGCAAAATCGGGAGCAGGAAAAAGCTACACTATGAAACTTGAGGTACTCCGTTCACTTATGTTTGAAACTGAGGTTATTGTGATCGACCCTGAACGTGAGTATGAGTACATGGCAAGCGCTACAGGTGGAAGGTACTTCAATATTTCTCTCTCTTCTGAGCACCATATCAATCCATTTGACTTACCTGTCGTGCATGAGGATGAAAACCCCTCCGATATTTTGCGACAAAACATTATCACTTTGGTTGGACTGTTTCGCATCATGTTGGGAGGATTGTCTCCCGAGGAAGATGCAATGATTGACCGTGCAATAACTGAAACATACGCACTCAAAGACATCACAGGAACCACAGACTTCTCAAACCTTGTCCCCCCACTACTCTCTGACCTTGAACTTGTGTTAAGTGGTATGGAGGGAAGTGACTCACTACTCCTTCGCCTTACGAAGTACACAAGGGGTACATGGGCAGGTTTCATCAACAGGCCAACAAACGTAGATATCAACCAAAAATTCGTGGTCTTCTCTGTACGTGATATGGAAGAAGATTTGAAACCAGCTGCGATGTACATTGTCACCAACTTCATCTGGACAGCGGTTCGTCGTGAACTTAAAAAACGACTCCTCGTGGTAGATGAGGCATGGTTTATGATGAAGAGTGACGATACGGCGGGATTCCTCTATAGTGTGGCAAAACGTGGTAGGAAGTACTACCTAGGACTTGCTACCATCACCCAAGACGTCGATGACTTCCTAAAGTCTCCCTACGGTGTACCGATGATTACGAACTCATCTATACAAATCCTCCTTAAGCAGTCTGCAACGGCAATTGATAGGATTCAGGCAACATTTAACTTAACAGATGAAGAGAAATACCTTCTCCTTGAGTCACAGGTAGGAGAAGGTATATTCTTCGCAGGAAGTAAGCATGTTGCTATTAAAATAATTGCTTCGTACACAGAAGACCAGATTATCACCTCAGACCCATCTCAACTCCTCGCAATTAAAAAAGAACGTGACGGACTCGAGAGTGGTGATACTGAACAGACAGTTCAACTATAATGAGTATCGTATAAACGTATGCAAACAAAACTACCTTCACAACAGCGAATCTCAAAATCAACAGGGAGAATTATGCTTGGTTTCGGGGTATTTTTTGACCTTCTTCCCATAATCCTGTTAGTTGTTGTTGGTTTTTTTGTAATATCAAGTTTGGGGATGGGAAATTATTCTGAAGACGTGACTAATCTTTCCAAAGCAGATAAGGCTATAGAGGAGGGGGGTTTTTGGAACACTGTAGCTGGTTGGGGAATTAAAGGTACCGCTTATACAAGAATAGGAGGTCGTGCTGCAAAAGATACTGTAAAAATCGCATTATTTGGTGGCGGTTCAGCACTAATTTTTGGCCCACCTTTATATATGATTGGTTCATTCGTTGCCTCAATACTAGCATACCTTTTCTTTACTATCTGGTTTTTTATAAAAGGAGTGAACATATGGACTTTCGGGAGCGCTCAACGGGTGTTAGTAAATATGGGCTCAATCATTGTTGAACATATTCCTGGACTAGATTTACTTCCTGGTATCACATTTATGGTTTGGCGTCATGTTGTGATTTCACGAGCAGAGGACACACTCAAGGATTCTGAGCTCTTACACAAAACAACACAACAAATAAACTTGTTAAACAAAATACATGTATGAAGTCTTTTCTGGTTATCCTCAATG
This sequence comes from Parcubacteria group bacterium GW2011_GWD2_42_14, assembly GCA_000998045.1. Classification (GTDB taxonomy): domain Bacteria; phylum Patescibacteriota; class Minisyncoccia; order Phycocordibacterales; family UBA12088; genus UBA12088. The sequence goes on along the minus strand of LCCS01000002.1, from coordinate 12,084 downwards.
CAGTCAAAAAAATACGGGAGTCTGTTGTATACTTTTAATAACCTATGTATAGCAAAACAAATCTAAAATATCTCGCTTTATTAATAACACTCGTGGTGGCTACGGGTGCGGTGTTTACAACGACACACCTGCTGAGCGCTCAGGTACAGCCTGGTATGACAAAAGCAACCATAGAAATTACTCCAAAATATCCTGCCCCAGGACAGACGGTTAAAGCAAAACTTCATGCATCGAGTCTTGATAGCGACACTGCCCTTATAACATGGCGTTTAAATGGAGAAATTATCCAGCAGTCATATTCTCAAAAGGAGGTAACATATACAATTGGTGAAGTGGGGAGTGTTTCCAAAATAACTGTAGTTGCTGAAGATGCATCAGGATTTCGAGTTTCAGCAGAGAATGTTATACACGTAGGAGATGTAAGTGTTGTATGGGAAGCTCGGACGTACACACCACCCTTCTATCAAGGGAGGGCACTACAAACACCTGGTTCTGAGGTAGTGATTGTTGCACTACCTACTGTTTTAAGTGCAAAAGGAGTTGCGTACACAGCAGAAGAACTTTCGTATTCGTGGTCAACAAATTACTCTACCATTCCTCAAATCTCAGGGAAAGGTAAACATTCAGTAACCTTAATAAATGATAAACCCTTTGAAGTTTTCACTATTAATCTCCTTGTAAAAGATCCAAAAGGAGTAGTGCGTGTAGGTAAAAAGTTTGTTATCCCAGCAAACCAACCTTCAGTGATTCTATATGAAGACAGTCCTCTTATAGGTATACGGTACGACAGAGCTATTGCAGGCACACATGGTATATCCGACAGGGAGACTACGGTAGTGGCAGAACCATACTATATAAGCGCATCCACACGAACGGATCCTGCACTCACCTACACATGGACCATTTCAGGGAAAAAATACACAAGCCCTGGAAGTATTTCTCTCGGTTCCGAAGGGGTTGGTAGTGGTACTGCATTAGTAAACTTGGTTATTCAAAATACTGCATACTGGCTCCAAAACGGACGTGCAGACCTTACGGTTGATTTTGGACTAAATGATACGTGGAGGGATATTAACCCTGACACAGACGCACTATGATACAAAAATCACTATTTTGGATACTAGGTACATATTTGTTGTATGTTTTTCCGATAACCCTGAGGGCTGCCGAGTTTGTTCCTCTTTCACCATCACTCCCCCAAGCAGACTCAAACAACTGGCTTGCTGGAGGAATGGAAGGTTTTCTTAATCTTCTTTTTGCTATTTCAGTTGCAGTAGCTGCAGTACTTGCGGTCATTATGCTTGCCATAGGAGGTTTTAAGTACATGACGAGTGAGTCTGTCTTTAAAATAAGTGGTGCAAAGGAACAAATAACTCAAGCAATCGTTGGACTATTGATAGTCCTCGCTTCTATCACCATACTGTACACCATAAATCCTAAACTGGTTGAGATTAATATTTTTAAAACAACCAGTATTCAATTACACATATGTTAGATTTTATAAAAAGTAACAAACTTATTGCTGGAGCAGCTGCACTCGTAGTAGTAATGATACTTGCTATTATAATAGTGTTCATTTTGGCTAGGAATAGTGGACCTGAAGAGGAAAAACAAGATCCTTTTGGTGACACAGGTTCTGAAAGACAACAGGCAACAAGTTCTGACAGCGATTTTTTGTTCGGGACTTCAAGTGAGCGTTTCGTCCCGGATGGGGCAGTAGGGTCTCCAGTGCCGGAATTTCGTGCAGTCACTAAAATACCTGTCGCAGGAGCAGCAGTATATGAGCGAGAGCAAGGAGGTACTGTTGTTGAGTACATACGATTTACCTCTAGGATAAATGGACATGTATTTGATACACCACTTGCAACTATAGGTGATGAAGTAAACGTTTCAAGTAAAACAATTCTTCGTATTGGTAACGCAAAATGGTCAAGAAATGGAAGTTCTACTATCTCACGATATTTTGATGAAGGTGGCACACAAATGTTTGCCTATATAAATTATGCGGTTTACGGTACCTCAACGGGTGGGGTTCCACCTGTGGAGTTTACAGGAAGACCAATGGTTGAAACAATACAAGACGTGGCATTTTCTCCTCAGGGTAACGAATTGTTTTATCTAGTCACCAATAACGAAGGTTCAGTAGGATATTTAGAGAACGTATTAACTGGTGCACGGACACAGATTTGGAAGTCACTGCTTCGGAATTTAAGTGTATCGTGGGAAACACAAAACAGAATACTTGTGTATTCGAACCCTTCCTCATACGCAGAGGGTGCAGTATGGTCTATTAACCCTACCACCAAAAGTACTTCTGTTATGCTTGCGAACAATATCGCCCTCGCAGCAAAAACAAACACGTCTGGTACGAAAATTCTGTACTCTCTTGAGGAGACGGGTAATTCTATTTTTTCACTTCGTGTTTTAGATTTAGGAACAGGTGACACAACACACCTTCCTTTGGCTACTTTGGTTGAGAAGTGCAGTTGGGGACCAGTATCAAGGTATGTATATTGCGCTATCCCTCGAGAAGAAATACATGGTGAGTTCCTAGAAGATTGGTATATGGGTCTTACCAGTACTGATGATGTATTGTGGCGCCTAGACACAGGGACTGGTGTTGTGAAAAAACTTTTTGACCCTGTTGAAGCTACAGATGAGCAGTTTGATATTGTGGATATTGTGGTGAGTCCACAAGAAAATTATGTACTCTTTAAAACAAGAGTGAACAACGTGCTGTGGGCACTTAAACTTCCTGAAAAACACACAACACCATCAGCTGAGGTACCTGAAACTGAAGAGGAGTAAATAATACACTTTAACAAACAAAACACCACACAGAAATGTGCGGTGTTTTGTTGCAGAATCTTTCTTAACTAAACGTTTGATGATCCTATAGAGCCTAGGAAAACGGATGCGACCAATTTTTCTTATGGGGAACGAATTAGAAAAATGAAGTACTCCTGCTCGCCCCGTACACAGCTCAGCTGTTGTGCAGGGGTGGTACGCCGTCTGTGTAGACCCGGGTTCTGGTTTCTCTTTTATAGGACTTACGCAAGTGGACGCAGTTCGAGGCGTCCGAACAAAATAGAGCGAGTTGTATGAATAATACTACGAGAGATATTTTGTGACGGACAACGATGAAATGTGTTCGCTTGCGTAAGTCCTATCCTATATGCTTTCTTTGTATCTAAGCACCACATGTCGAGTGGCGCCAAACCCTTCAGACTCTGTGGTAATATTCTTGTCCTCACTAAACATTGAGTGAACGATCATACGCTCATACGCTGACATTGGGGTCATATCTGCACTTGATTTGAATGTACGAACCCTCTCAGCAAGCAAAGTGGCCTTCTGTTCAAGTTCACTGAGCTGTTTGTGTTGATACCCATTTACATCCACAACAATTCGACTATCCTTGGTGTTTGTTTTCTTTTCTATACTTCGCCTAAAAATATAGTTGAGGGCTCGCAAATGTTCCCCTTGCGGGCCAATGAGCTGTTTGCTGTCTGGTGTTTTAATAGAATATATTTGGTGCGCTGCAACAACAACAACCTCAACAGACTCAACAATTATGCCCATTTTTTCCACAAATTCTTTTATATAAGCCCTCATTTCTGTTTCGTCCATATTTTTACTGATTAGTTACTTTGCTGTACCTGTTGCTTTTCTGATTCAACACGATTCTTCACGTGTATTTCTTGACCAATAGCAAAAATATTACTCGTAATCCAGTAAAGCGCAACCGCAGCGCTTGCTACGTACGCAACAAATATAATAACAAACGGTAATACATACTTCATTTGAACTTGAAGAGATCGTGCAAAATCTTCTTGGAAAGTGGCGTCTTCCTTCTTAGGTGCAAGGTCAGGAAGCGCAAGTCGCGCTTGAAAGTGCTGGCTGATACCTGCAAGTATGGCAAGGGGTATATTTTTTGCGGTAAGATCGATGAGTCCAAGAAAATGCATGGATACATCACTGCTAGGTTGTGGAACAAAACTATAGAGCAGTGTAGGGTCTATGGTTGGCAATCCCCCTTTTAAAAACACAAAATAGAGACCGAGAATAACAGGGAGCTGTATAAACAGCACCAGAAAACTCGAAAAAGGGTTCACGTTATTGTCTCGATAGAGTGCGAGGAGACGACGTCCTTGTTCTTCGCGGTTATCTTTGTATTTCTCTCGAAGCTCTTTCATGGGACCTTCAAGGTCTTTCATGACCCGTTGAGTACGGGCTGCTTTCAGAGAGAGCGGAAACATAGCTGTTTTGACGATTAGTGTCAGTACAATAACCGCAACACCCATATCCACCCATGGACCTATATCAAGTAGTGCTATAAGAGCGTTGTACAGAGGGGTGTAGACCACTGTATGAAAAATTTCAGATACCATGCCTGCTATTCTACCCTAAAAAAAGCGGTCCTGCTATTCATTTCAGGTTTTTAATGAGTTTTTCGATCTCCATTTTAAGCTCAAAATAAGTAAGGGAGGTTATATTAGGTCGAGTCAAGAGGGCGCAGTGTACCTTACTTAGTACTGTTAGATTTTCACCAAAGATGGCATATATTTGCCGACGTACCTTATTTCTCATAGTCGCCTTTTTTGCTATTTTTTTACCTACCACGAGACCGCATTTTGTTTCTTGTGCCCCCATATAGAGAAGGGAGAAGTACGGAGAATGGAGCCGTTTTCCTTTTTTAAGGAGGTTTGTAAAATCAGCTCGTGATAGTCGTTGTTTCTTTTTAAGCATTGTGGTGTGGGTGTAATGAAACAAACCGCTCAAAAGGGCGGTTTGTTTGTCTAGAGTTTTACTGCAAGTTTTGAACGACCCTTTGCACGTCGGCGTTTAATAACGCGTTTACCACCTGGGGTACGCATGCGCACTAGAAAGCCATGAGTGGTCATTCGTTTCTTGTTTTTAGGTTGATATGTTCGTTTTGGCATACTATTACTTTGTTTGTGTGTGGCACTATACCACAGATTATATAAAAGCAAAACCACCCTGCACGCAAGCGTGCAGGGTGGGTAAAAGAGCTAAAAGCAGTTCCAGAGAATAAGCATCAAAGCCGTTCCAATAATGACTTCAATAAGCTTCCCAGAAAGAACTGCGAGAATAAACAATACCACTGCCAGATATACAGCAAACTTCGAACTGCTATCCTTAGCGTGTTCTACAAGTGAAGTTGTACCAAAAGGTCTAACGACCTCTTTCAGCACTTCCGGATGAATCCAAAGCGCTATCACAACCGCTGTTGCGATAGTTATCATGAGCGCATAGGAAAATCTTTTGTATCCTCGGTCGCTCAAGTAGTAGCTCATCAGGCCCATCAAGGGTGCGATTAGGAAGACCAGGAACTCCTTTTCTACATATATCGGGGTAACCTGTCCTACTACCTTACTCGACGACCCAACTAAAAGTGCGCCTAGCTGCCCGTGATACATCCACAACGCTATCAATATCGCGGTGCCTGTGGTGGCAAGTAGTGCCGAGCGTAACTTCTCCTCCTTTTTTGTTCTCATGTAGTACACCAAGCACCCAACAATTACAGCCAGTGAGTAAGGAAAAACAGAACCATACCCATGGTAGTTGACGTTCTTCAGAATTGGGTAGGTAAACACTACTACCCCAAAAAGGACGAGTAGAAGCAGTACCATACCTACAACAACATAAGTGTTACTTTTAGTTGTTGTTACAACAACTTTTACATTTGGCGAAGTTGCCGGTGAAGTTGTTTTAGAATCTCCTTCAGATGTTGGTTTTAGAGTTGTTTTTGTGGTGGATGTTTTTAGAACATAAACAAAAACACCCGCACCCACAATTAGCGTCAAGGTGGATATAAATCCAAACAGGAACCAGCTCATAGTTTCACTCCTTTAAACTATTTTTTTGCAAGTAAGGCCTTAAGAAGTTTTACAATCTCACCTTCCTCTGATGGTTGAGTATTACTCAGTCCTGTTATTACTGTTTGTTGCCCATCTTTTGCAGCAGTTTCGAGCATTTGATCACGACTGGCCTGCATACCTGCAACGCCATGAGCCTCAATCACCTTAGCCCTTTCTTCCACTACACCACTCTCACCCAGCTTTTCAGTACTGTACTCGATTGCACGAGCATCCATTCTTCGTCTCGTAACCTCCACAACGGTAAGTGCCTTTCTCTCTTCTTCAGTTAAGGGGAGGAATTCATACTTTGAGATTTGGGTTTCAATTACTCTCAAACCCCAATTCACTTCTGTTTTTGGTTCAACGTCGAGTGAAATTTTTGAAACATTGTCTGCAATCATACCCTTAGCACCAGTACCAGGTTCGGTTAGTTTCTCCAATTTGATATTTTGGAGAGTTTCAATGGTCCGAGAAGCAATCGCATCTGCAAAGCTTTCGTCCCAATTATCTACACCAAACAAGAGTTTGTGTGGATTTGTACACATAAGACGAAACGAAAAAAGGATGGAAACCTGGAACATGTCTTTTAGAAGCACTGTTACCTGGGCTCCCCAGTTAAACTCTCTCACACGAACATGGTCTGATGTCTCTGATTCTGATATAACCAAAGTTCTAGTACCACTTTTTGTTAACATTTTTATAGGATGTAACTCATAGTGATACACTCTCCTCCAAGGGAAGATACCAACAAACACCAAGCCTGTTTTATCTTCAACTCTTTTTTCCCAAAAATTTCGTGCATTGGAATACTCTTTTTCAACAACATTCCATTTATTATCTTCCGACGAAATTCCATTAAATTCCGTTTTCAAATGAAACCCGGCATCATGTTTGTTTACAACATAACGCACCGCATTTCCACCTTGGTCAACAATAGCTTTTGATCTACCATTTTCAACGGCAGCAAAAAGCGGTAAAAATGGAATGTGTTTTGGTTTTTTAACCGTGCTCACAAATAGTCCAGCAGTAAGCGGAGCAGTAATCAAGAATAAGGCAACCAAAAACTGTAGCGATACAATCGCCCCTAAAAGGAATTGCATCCCAGGAGTAAAGCCTGTAAAAATACTAACTACTCCAAACAAAACTTCCGGAAGGGTGAAGAAAACGATCAGCACCATTATAAACCTTCTGTTATTTTTCATCTCTTAACCTCCTTGTGAGTTTTTATACTTATTTCAAACATCGTTTACCTTTTAATATTATATCATATTTATAGAAAAAAGCAAGCTTTAGCGCATCACATAAACCTTATTTTAAGCCAAAAAAATAAACTACTTACAAAAAACACACATGTCACTGCTTTTGAACTTGTGTCATTTACTTTTAACCTCACACTAAAAGCAAAACCTTGTACTAGAATTAGGTTTCAGTACAGAGTAGAGCTCGGCACAAAACCTCTTTCAACATCGTTTTACCTGCCTACCATACCTGCACCTGTAGGGCAGGCTCGTCACTCGATAACTCGCTACTCGCTTTACTCATAACTCTCTTGTCCACTTATCCACATACTATCCCCATAAACACACACAAACTACATGTTTGTGAACTAGTATTGTTTTTCAGAGTCGCTATAATTGATTTCAATGACTCAGCTTGTTGATACCAAGAAAGTATGGGAAAACGCATTAGTAGATATTGAACTTTCTGTATCACGAGCAAACTTTAGCACATGGTTTAAGGGAACGCATGTTATTAAGATAGAGGATGGTATCGTTTACATTGGCGTTCCTAGTCAATTCTACAAAGATTGGTTGGCTGACAAGCACCACAAGACTATTCTTCGCGCACTCCGCGGTATTTCACCAAACACGCGAGGTGTTGAATATGTCATTGCGCGAGAGGAAAAGAAAAAGCCCAAAACTGAGAGAAAATCAGGTCGCACCTGCATGCCTTCAAGCGAATTACCGCTTGCTGAGCATTACATAAACAGGGCAGACAACCTTAATCCTCGATACACTTTTAACACCTATGTTGTGGGTCCCTTTAATGAGCTTGCGTTTGCCGCATCACAAGCGGTTATTAAAGAGCCAGGAATCACCTACAACCCGCTTTTTATCTATGGAAACACTGGTTGTGGAAAAACGCACCTTATTCAAGCAATAGGTAACCACCTTAAACACCTTAATAATTCAAAAAAAATATTCTATACCACCTCTGAACGGTTCGGTACTGATATTGTGAGCGCTATCCAACAGAACACTATCCAAAATGTAAAGGAAAAATACCGCCAGTATGATGTTCTTATTATGGATGATGTACAATTTCTTTCAGGAAAAGATAAGATGCAGGAGGAATTATTTCACATCTTTAACTCTTTGTATGAGAATAATAAACAAATCGTTTTCTCCTCAGACAGACACCCAAGTTATATTTCAGACTTAACTGATAGACTTCGATCTCGTTTTGGACAGGGAATGATTATTGATGTCACTATTCCTGACCATGAATCAAGAGTAGCTATTCTTAAAACAAAAGCTGCCCACCACAACTTTTTACTTACCGACGAACTCTCACAGGTTATTGCTAATGAAGTAGAGGGTAATATTCGCGACCTTGAAGGTATTTTAAACAGGGTTATATGTCAAACACAACTTAAAGGTTCGAGTCTTGATATAAACGACATCAAACAAATCGTTAAAAATAATCTACGACCACAAAAAAACGTCTCAGTGAAAGACTTGGTGGAGCGCGTCTCTCGTTATTATGATGTTGAAGATACCGTTATATATGAAAAAACGAGAAAAAAAGAAGTAGTAAAACCTCGACAAATAATCATGTATCTTATGCGTCAAGATTTCTTAATCTCCTATCCAACTATTGGACAAAAACTTGGCGGAAGAGATCACACAACAGTGATACACTCTTGTGAAAAAATTAAAAGAGAGCTTTTGGATAACCCATCACTACAAAGAGAGGTTGAAGAAATTCGTGCGATGTTGAAGTAGGTGGGGGAGAGGTCTGTTTTTTAATTGTGGATAAGTATAGGAAAACGTTGTATAAAAGTACTGCAAACATGTGGTTAGCGTGAAGAATTTACTTCCTTGTTTTCAAACCATCAAAACTTATACACATCTTTCCACAGGAGTTTATACCAAAGCAGTGAAAAAATGTTGAAAAATAAAGATAAATAAACTATCCACATATCAACAGTCCTAGTAGTAACAAGTTTTATCATTTTTAAAAAAAACGAACTAATATGCAATGTACAGTAGCTCGTGAACAACTTCTTGAACCAGTTATACAAACTGAGAAGACGACCATAAAGAAACACACACTACCTGTACTTTCATGTATTCTTCTTGAGGTTACCGATAATACACTCCTCCTCTCTTCTACTAATCTTGAGGTTGGTGTGCGTTTTACGGTTCCTGTAGAAAAAACAACAAAAGGAATGGTTGCTGTATCAGGAAGCGTACTTGCTCATGTTATATCCTCACTCCCAAGTGGAACAGAAGTAGTTCTAAGTTCAGATAATGGACATCTTATTGTACGAAGTAGTGAAGGATCTTCAAAAATAGCCTTACATGATACTGAGGATTTTCCTGTCTTACCTGAGGTTGAAGGTGGAAAAGAAATTACACTGCCAGCAAAACAGTTTCGAGACACTATTAATGCGGTAGTATATTGTGCAAGTAACTCAACAATTAAACCCGAATTATCAAGTGTGTTTGTGCATCCAGACGGAAGTACTCTTATTGCAGCTGCTACTGACTCATTCCGTTTAGCTGAAAAGAAAACACCTCTTAAACATTCCATTGATTCAGAACCGTTTCTTATACCAAGTAAATCAACAAGTAATCTTCTTAGAATCCTTGAACAGGTTGAAGGAGATGTTCAAGTGAAATCAAACAAACATCAGCTTTCAATCACTCTACCAAACATTTACATCACTCTCCGTTTGGTTTCGGGTACCTTTCCAGACTATACACAAATTATTCCAAAGGAATTTGTTTCTGAAGCTACTATGTTGGTGTTTGACTTTGAACGCACTCTGAGAAAGGCTACAGCCTTCTCAGACCAATTTAATCAAACAACTATCACTATATCCCCAAAAGAGAAAAAATTTATCGCACACACAAAAAATGACAGTGTGGGAGAAACAACAGATACGCTTGCGGCGGCTATTACAGGAAAAGATTTGGTGATAAGTTTTAATCAAAAATATTTACTTGATTCACTTCATTCAATAACAAGTGATAGTATTACTATTCAATTCGGAGGGCAGTCACAACCGGCACTTATTCGCCCAGTAGGGAATGATGGTTTCCTTTATTTAGTTATGCCTATGAATAGGTAGAGTTGTTATGTATGGAAGAATTAAAAACGTATCTTGCTCGATATAAGAACTTAAAAGCACCACACGCAAGTACTATAAAGTTATTGATTCAAACAGTAAATGATGAATGTGGTATTACTCTTATAGAAAAAAATGTTTCGATACGGCAAGGAGGTGTTGTTCTTTCATGTCATCCAACAGTTCGTTCCGAATTACTACAAAATTCAACACATATCATCTCACTTCTCCACAAGAAGTATAATGTACGAATCTCTTTTATTCGCTAGCTAGATTGTATAAGAAATTGAAAGCTACGAATTTATTAGAAGACGTTGTTACCGTACCCTGAACGATACTGAGGATCCACCTTGGACACCAGCGCTTGTGTATACAAGAACATAAAGGGTATGTTCACCTTTTTTAATATCGTACTCGTTTGGAGTAAATTCAAACGAATTCTCATACGAGTGTTTCCTACAACAGCATCAGCTGGAACTACAACATTTGTTGTATATAAATTTCCATTTGTTCCGTTTACATCGGAAGTTAAAATAGTTTCTCCAGCATCATCAAAATCGGCATCAGAGTTCCAATCAATCCAAATTAAAATTTGATCGGTTGCATAACTTGAAACTATTTCAACTGAAATAGATGTTGTTGAATAAATTGCTAAATCTGTTGAATATGCTGTAAAATCAGAATATGTAGTAACGTCAGAAGCATTTGAAATTGTACCTAAAATTACATTTGAAATATATTCGTCGGTATTTAATGATGCTGCTGTACAGTATGCTAAACTTGTTACTGTTCCGCTACACGTTACATTTACGGTTGAAGCTCCACCACCAACATTTGCAACAATTTCAGAATTGTAAGATGCAATTGCTAAACCAGCTTTTAATCGAACATAAATTGCGGTTGAATTTAAAGTTGCACTTGTATAAGCAACATTTACACTTGCTGCAAAAGTAGAATTATCGGTTGAAACTTCATAATTTGTTGAAGCAGTAACGGTAATATTTGATGGGAATCCTGTTAAATCAGCTCCGCTTAAATTATATGTTTGTGACGTTGAAGGCCCAGCACCAGAAACATAAGTAAATCCTGTTAATGTTGATGCACTCACTGTTAAAATAGGAGTTGCAACCGCAGATTGTACATTTACAGTATAATCTTCAACTTCACCATCAAAAGATGTTTCGCAAGAAGTTGGAGCAGCATTGTATTTTGATGAAACTCTCATTCTTGTTGTTCCTGTTGCAATTGTTGGAACTGTAATTGAAAGTGGAGAAAGTGATGTTGTTCCCAAATCGCTATTTGTTACTGTTCCTAAACTGTAACTTTCGCTTGCATCTGCAAAATCACCATCTTTGTTCCAATCAATCCAAACAGCACAATTGTAAGTGTAATTACCATCGGTTGCAAGGCTTACGGATAAATTCACCGAACTTCCTTGAGTTAAATTTGTAGTTTGTGCGGTAAAATCGCTATAAGCATTGTCTTCTAATGCGGTGCTATTATTTATTGTTCCGAAAGTTACATTTCTGATTACAGCCAAATAAGTATCGGTTCCATTTCCATTTGATGTGCAATATGTTACAGAAGCTGCGGTAAAATTCCAAGTTGTTGTATTGCTAATTCCAGCATAAGCATTTCCAGCCAAATCTCTTATTGCAGTATTTGAAATTTGAACATAATAACTTGCATCAACAACAAAACTTGCAGTTGGGTTAATTGTTACAGTATTTGTTGAAAATGTAATTCTACTATCGTTGTAAGGAATTGTTTCAAAAACAGTTCCTCCAGAATTGTAAATAACAATATTTCCAGCAGTTCCAACTTGAACATTTTCATTAAAAGTTAAAA
>LCCS01000001.1 GCA_000998045.1 Parcubacteria group bacterium GW2011_GWD2_42_14 | reverse complement strand
ATTCCTCCTCAACACTCGTCCAAGAAAAGTGCTAGACTGGAAGACACCATACGAAGCATTAGCAAAACTGTTGCATTAAAACGTTGAGACCAAGTAGAACTAGAGTGATAATTAAGTATGCAAAATTATCATTGCGTCTTTCGCATTGCCTTCGAAACCTTTTTTACGCAAATTTGTTATACTTGTCACATCAATATAACTAGAAAAAATAATGAAAAAAGCACTTATTACAGGTATCACCGGGCAAGACGGTTCCTATTTAGCAGAACTCCTCCTTGAAAAAGGCTACGAGGTACACGGACTCATCCGACGAGCCAGTACTTTCAATACCAGTCGAATAGACCACCTGTATCAAGACCCACATGACAAGGGAGTTAACTTGCACCTCCACTACGGAGACCTCGGAGATGCAAGCAATGTGAGTCGCCTACTTATGAGGGTGAAGCCAGACGAGATATACAACCTTGGCGCACAGAGCCACGTCCGAGTGAGCTTCGACATGCCAGAGTACACGAGTGATATTGTCGCCCTCGGCAGTCTACGCCTCCTCGATGCCATACGTGATATAGGACTCAAAACCCGCTACTACCAAGCTTCCTCCAGCGAGATGTTTGGAAAAGTGAAAGAGCTCCCTCTTACTGAAGAAACTCCCTTTCATCCTCGCTCTCCGTATGGCTGTGCGAAAGTGTTCGCCTATTGGATAACGAAAAACTACCGTGAAAGCTACGACATGTTTGCGTCAAACGGCATACTCTTCAACCACGAGAGTGAGCGACGTGGAGAAACATTCGTAACACGGAAGATTACAAGAGGACTTTCGAGAATTAAACTTGGAAAAGATGAGAAGCTTTTCTTAGGTAACCTAGACGCACGACGTGACTGGGGACATGCCGAAGATTTTGTGTACGGTATGTGGCTCATGCTTCAGCACACCGAGCCGGATGACTTCGTCCTCGCTACGGGTGAAGAACACAGTGTCCGCGAATTCGCAAAAGAGTCTGCGCGTCACCTCGGGTATGACCTCGTATGGGAAGGTAAAGGACTTAAGGAAAAAGGAATGGACAAAAAAAGTGGCAAGACGCTCATAGAGATAGACGAACGATACTTCAGACCCGCAGAAGTTGATATACTCCTCGGAGACGCATCAAAGGCAAAGAAGGTACTCGGATGGGAACCAAAAATAACGTTCCGCACACTGGCTGAACGCATGACGAAAGCAGACTTTGATGCAGAAAAATAGCAAGGTATACATAGCTGGTCACCGCGGACTTGATAATACCTAGTAAGGTTTACACAATTTTATAAACGGGAAAGATTCTTCAATCTTTATTCTGTTTTTCAGAAATCTTTTCAAGATCCTTTGCAACAATTTTTGAGAATGATTCTGCTCCAACATAATTAAGATGGTCAGCATCAGTAAACTTTTCAGGTTCTTCAAAAAATAGCTTATAGTAATCTAGAACATCATACTTTGTAACAACATCGTCAATTAAATCAAACAGTTTTTTGTAATACACTTCTCTTACGATAAAATGTTTTTGTATTTCAAGATCATATTCATAACTTACTGGATACATAATAAAAATTATATTTATATTATTATCTTCAGCAATTTGTAATATTTTTAAAAAATAATTAAAACCATCTTCCTCTATCAAATTTGGTTCATTTGAAAATTCTGCCTCAAAACTTTCAAAGGCACTTTTTGATTTATTTGTAAAATTTGAAAAATCACCATCTGTTTTTACCCAACCTAAACTAACAGGAGTCTCGTTATTTTGTTTAAGTAAATAAGAAATAATTTCATTTCCTTTTCCAAAGACAATAAAACCTTTTTTAAGGTATAAAGCTAATTCATTTTCTCCTCTCATATCAGCTATTTCTGATAAAGGAACAAAGGTAGAAAAATACCTTAATGCAGAAAACGGCAAACCTTTTTTATCGGAAAATATTTGAAGATCAATTTCGAGAACAATAGTATTAATATTAACATTGTCATTTTCAATCAATTTTTTAACTTTATAGTAGGTCTCAGTATAACTTTCCCCAGACCCTGCAAAATTGAAGGAATTAGGAACAAACTCTGGGTTAAGAGCTCTGTCTGCATGAGAATCACCAAAAAAAGCATAGTCCAATGTACCTTGCGGTAAGGTATTGCTAAATTCTTGCCATTGATATTCTTTGCGATACACTTGTTTTCTTTTTTCAATTTTGTGTATGTACAAAGAATTAATTAATAAAAATATAACCAATACTAAACCTGTAAAAAGTAAACTATTTTTTAGAAATATTTTTGTCTGAGTATTCATTTTATGCAATTCTAAAACTGAAAGTATATAAACTGAGTGTGATTAAACACTCCAAAAGTAGTAATTATTAAGAGTAGGACTATATACCCACTCCATCTTATGGCTACGGGAAAAGTTTCTAGCAATTTCTTTATACTCGTTCGTTCTTGAATAAACTCAACAAACATCAAAAAACCAATTAACATCAAGATATACACTAACCCAAAATACGTGAGACCCATATTTAAACTAGGGATAGTAAACGATATTTTTGAAAATAAATTGGATACAATATAAAGAGCTTCTGAAACATTGTTTGCTCTAAAAAATATCCAACCAATATTCACGAGTACAAATGTAAGTAAAATTTTAAATATAGATATTACAGGAGATTCATTTTCTGACTTAATCGGTTTAAAAAATCTTTCTCTAAACAATTGTATACTTGTGTCGAGTATCATATACACTGCATTTAGAAGACCCCATGCCACAAAGGTCCAGTTTGCACCATGCCACAGTCCACTAACAACAAAAACGACCGTTAAGTTAAAATATAGTCGCGGAATGGTCACCATTCTTCCACCTAGCGGGATAAACACATAATCTTTAAACCATGTTGAAAGTGATATGTGCCATCTTCTCCAAAATTCTGGAATTGACTTAGAAAAATAGGGTCTTCTAAAGTTTGTCATGAGTCGGAAACCCATTACATGTGCTGAACCTATCGCAATATCTGAGTATCCAGAAAAGTCACAGTAGATTTGAAAAGCATAAAAAAAAGTGGCTAGAATAAAAGCGGTTCCAGTGTGTTCATACACATTTCCAAAAACAGTATCGACCACTACAGCCAACCTATCAGCTATCACCACTTTCTTAAAAAACCCCCAAAGCATCAACTTAAGACCAAAAGTTACTCTGTCATAATTAAACTCATGTTTCTCATAAAATTGAGGAAGTAAATTTTTTGCTCTTTCAATTGGTCCTGCAACAAGTTGCGGAAAAAAAGATACATACAGAGCAAATATTCCAAAATGTTTTTCTGGTTTAATATTGTTTCTGTACACATCAATCGTATAACTGAGTGTTTGAAAAGTATAAAAACTTATTCCCACAGGTAAAAGGACTTGGAGTGTTATTGGATCTAATTGAATACTTAAATGTTGGAATATCTCTCTGGTAGAATCGCTAAAAAAATTGAAATATTTAAAAGCAAACAGTGTTCCTAAATTGAAAACGAGGCTTACCCCTAAAAGATAATTTTTTATTTTTTGGGATTTTGTATCATACAATCTTTTTGCAACAAAATAATCAATTAGTGTTGAAAGAAATATTATAATTATATACTCTGCTTTCCAGCTTAAGTAAAAGTAATAACTACCTAATAATAGAAGTACCCATCTAAATCTATGGGGAATACTGTAATAAAGTCCAACAACAATTGGGAAAAAAACCAAAAAATGAATGGAATTGAACAGCATGCTATAAGGTCTCAATATATCATCTGATAACAATCTAAACTAGTGATTCTTGCTTTATTGCCACCTAATCGGACATACCGTATGCTTGAGGTAATGGCGTTAATAAATAGACTATTTGAAACTTTTGTACCAAGTACTATGTTTAATACTATCTAGGACAGTTACATCTAAAAAATTGCAAAGGCTTAATGCTTCATGGACAACCTTAAAAAGCGCATTTACCACCTCCTTCGTTGGAGTGAGAAGTATACCAAAACAGATATGGTGTATTTGATTACCGGAGGTTTCTGGTTGAGTGGGTCTCAATTTTTTATCACTCTTGTAAGTTTCTTTTCAACAGTGGCTTTTGGATACTACCTCCCAAAAAGCGGGTACGGTGACTATAAATATATATTGTCTGTTTTTTCTGTTCTATCTGCTTTCACTTTATCTGGTTTATACACAGCTATAGTTCAGTCGGTTGCAAAAGGCTACGAGGGTTCACTTAAGCAAGGTTTTCTTCTAAATGCACGCTGGAGTTTTGTTGCAATCTTTGGTGCCTTAAGTGGTTCTATATATTATTTTTGGCGAGACAATCAATTTCTTGGATTATCACTTTTACTTCTAGCTATTTCACTTCCTTTTTTCCACAGTCTTGGACTGTATGCAAGTTTTATAAATGGAAAAAAGGACTTTCGGCGACTAAGTTTGTACACTGTTTTTGACAACACCATCCCCTTAGTAACTGTTATATGCACATTATTTTTTACTCAAAACGTTCTTTTAATCCTTACAGGATACTTTTTTTCTAATATATTTATACGATATTATTTTTATTCTAAAACACTTAAGCACTACAAACCAAACGACAAGGAAGATCCTGAGTTAGCAAATTATGGACTCAAGTTAAGTCTTCTTAATATTGTAGGCATAGTAACAACTCACATTGATAAAGTTATTGTGTACACATATTTGGGTGCTGTTGAGCTTGCTATATACGGCTTTGCATCTGCTTTTCCTGACAGGGTGCGTGCTTTATTGAAAAACTTAAACATATTAATGATTCCAAAATTCACTGAACAAAGCATTCAAAATAATAAAATAGAAGTACGCAGAAAAACATGGCAGTTATTTATTGTGGTGATTATATTAACGATTTTATATTTGCTCAGTGCACCATTTTTATATGATTTGTTTTTTCCAAAATACCCTGAATCAATTTTCTTTTCACAGATATTATCGCTTAGTATAATTTCAGCTCTTGGAATGATTCCTTCATCCTTATTTATCGCTCAAAAAAGAGAAGGTGAAATAGCAAAAGCAACAATTTATGGGTCAATTTTTCAAATCGTTACCCTACTACCAGCAATACATTACGGTGGTATAACGGGTGTATGCATCGCTCGTGTAGCAACATCATATATAATACTTGGAATATCATATTTTATGATTAGAAAAGAATTTGTCTAACATGAGTAAAAAGCAAAAAAAGGAAATGGGTGCACTGTACATTGGTGGAAATATATTTGGACACGATAGTGCAGTCTATTTAATAACTCCTGAAGACAAAGACATTATTGCGCTTTCTACCGAAAGAGTAACGAGGGTGAAGCATGACAAAATGTTATTCTTCCCTGCTTTAGAAAAAGCATTGGCGTATAAAAAAATCCAAGGAGAAAAAATTCAAAAAGTATATTTAGGACATTCATTTACATCAGAAAAAAACACCCTTTTTAAACTCAATGAATACGAACTGCAAAAAGCAGAAAGAAAACACTTCTCCATTAAGTATGTACGGGACCTAGAACAAGCACGTAAGGATTTTAAAAACTACTCAACTCTAAAAAAAATATATTCTCTTTCTAAAACAAAAGCTGGTTTGAAAATATTACAAGACAAGATTTTTGATTCTCTTAAGCTTTCTAAGAAATACCATATTGATGAAATATTAAAATTTGAACTAAAGAAAATCTTTCCAAATGCAGAAATTCACATTGAGTTCTTTGATCACCAGCTCTGTCATGCCACAGCAGCATTTTTTACCTCACCCTTCAAAAAGGCACTGTCTATTTCATACGACGGTTGGGGTGATGATTTTTTTTCAAGAACTTATTTGGCAAGTGCAGAAGAAATGAATTTATTTGCAAGCTCTGTCTGCAATCGTGTAACTGTTAGTTCAAGTGAATATCCTAATCAAATTAATGGATCCCCTGCTGGCATATATGCATACGTTACACACCTTTTAGGTTTTAAACCCCTTTCAGAAGAGGGTAAGGTTGAAGCTTTAGCAGCTTACTCAGAGCCTAATAAAGAGTTGTATAACGTATTTATGCAACTTTTTACCCTAAACAAAGAATCTCACGCACTTGAATGCAACATTGAGCTAGCAGAAAAAACTATCTCGAAAGAAATAATGGACACATATATACATTCACTTTCTCGAGAGACAATAGCTGCATCTGTACAAAAATTTATTGAAGATATCACACACTTGTATATTGAACACCTCGTAAAAGAAACTGGCGAAAAAAATATTTGTTTGTCAGGAGGAGCTACGGCAAATGTGATAGTGAACTTAGATATTTTTGAAACCATTACAGATAACATTCACATAACACCTGCTATGGCGGATGACGGAACGGCGCAAGGTGCAGCTATTCTTTTACTAAAAAAATTCGGTTTTACTACGGAGGACCTATCGTGGCTACAAGGAGAACGCATGCCATACAACGGCACATCATACACTCAAAGCGAAATCATTGAGGCAATTTCTGATTTTGAAAACCAAGTTTCATATTCCATATACACTGAAGATTGGCCAACAAAAGCAGCTACCTTAATTACCGAAGGAAAGGTAGGAGCAATTTTTCATGGAAGAATGGAGTGGGGGCCTCGAGCACTTGGAAACAGAAGTATTGTCGCAGATCCGACGAGACCAGAGTTCAGGGATAAAATTAATAAGACAATTAAAAAGAGACCTGCATTTCAACCGTTTTGTCCTTCAATACTTGCAGAAGAGGGCGAAAGACTTTTTGAGAAATTTTATCTTAACAAACACATGACGTGTGCTTTTCGTATGAAAAAAGAATATTGGGAAAAACTTCCTTCCGCAATACATATAGACGGAACTGCACGTGCTCAGTTTGTTACTGAAGAGGACAATAAACATTACTACAAACTTCTTAAGGAGGTAAAAAAAATTAATGGATTTGGTGTTTTAATCAACACCTCTTTCAATAAACATGGTCGCACAATCGTAGAAAGTCCAAAAGATGCAATTGTAGATTTTCTTGATACGGATATGGACTATCTCTTTATAGAGGGTATACTCATACTACGAAAATGAAACACAAAGCAGTATTATTTGACCTTGACGGAGTCTTGGTAAATATGCCAAAAGGACATTTTGAAGCCCTCAATGATACATTGCGGATATTTGGAACTGAAATAGAAGAAGAGGAGCATATTAATTTTTTTAATGGACTTCCAACTCGCAAAAAAGTTGCAGAGCTTGAACGACAAGGCAGGCTCCCTTCTGGGCTTCTTGAATTCATCAACGAACTTAAACAGGATCGTACAAAACAAATAATCCCAAAGTACTGCGTACCAGACTATTCAAAGATAATCCTCTTGGGCCACCTAAAACGTAAAGGTTTTAAGGTGGCTTGCTGCTCAAACTCCGTTAGAGAAACATTGCACCTCATGTTAAAATCTGCTGAAATTTTTGATTTCTTTGATTTAATAATTGGCAACGATGAGGTATCGAAATCAAAACCAGACCCTGAAATTTACCTGACTGCTATGGAGCGTCTCGAGCTTACACCGAAAGAATGTATCATAGTTGAAGATGCTCCTCATGGAATTGCTGCAGCAAAAGCAAGTGGGGCTACCGTATATGAAGTGCGTGGCGTACAAGACGTAAACATTTCTTTATTTGAGAATTTACTTTTCAAATAATGCAAAAAGACAAAACCATCATCTTAACGCACCGAGGTCTTGATCCAGACAAAGGTGAGTATTTTGGGGAAAGTTCATATGAAGCCTTTGATGACCAACTACGTCGTGGATTTGGTATAGAATTTGATATTCGATTTACAAAAGACCGTGTACCTATAGCACTGCACGACAAAACAATTGAGAGAATAACACATGGAAAAGATTCTAGACTAGTCTCAGAAATCAGTTGTGAGGAACTTACCGAAATTTTTTCTTCACAAGGTACACTTGTTACTATTCCTAATTTATTTTCATTAATTGAGAAGAATACAAGTGACGCTACTTGGTCTGCCCTACATGTTAAACACGACCATCAAAATGAATCAGATTTGAATACACTTTTAGAAATACTTAATAAAACTGATTATTCAAAATATATTATTTTTGACACCTCAATCGCTATCGCAAAATATATCAGAGAAAAAAATCCATCAATACAAATTTTTGCTTCAGTTGCTCATCCGTATGATATAAAGAGATTTAATTCTGCTGTTGGTGGCACACTACTTTCGTTGAAAGAATTAGAAGAACATTCTGCAATTTTTTCTGGGGCATGGCTTGATGAGTGGGACAAACTTGATGAACATAATAATCAAAAAAAACTTTACACAACAGATACATTTAATAGAGTTAGATTAAAGGGATTAAAAATTGCTGTGGTCTCACCAGAACTACATGGCACTTCCCCAAATCTTCTAGGAAATGAATCACACCCTGACGCTGTAAATAAAGATGTCCTTACCGCAAGAATGCAAGAAATTCTCCAATTAGAACCAGATGCGTACTGCACAGACTATCCAGACCACGTAAAAAACCTTTTAACAAACGTCTAGTTTCCTGTATACTTTAAACATGAAGGTGGTAATTCCTATGGCTGGTTTGGGTACAAGATTTGCAAAAGTAGCAGACACGAACCCTGAGTATAAAAAACCCAAACCTTTTATTTCTGTAAAAGGAATCCCAATGGTTCGCTGGGCAACCGGTTCCCTTCCTTTTGTTTCAAGCAACAGCACAGATTTAAAAGCAAAAGTATTGTATAAGGATTTAATTTTTATCGTTCTAAAGGAACATGACAAGGAACACAACCTTGTTCAGGGACTGTACGATATATATTCAAAAGACATAAACGTAATAACCCTTGACGCCGTTACCCGCGGCGCTGCCGAGACGGCACTGAAAGCAAAAGAATATGTTGACGAAAACGAGGAATTAATAGTAACAGATTCTGACCATTATTTTGATGGAACAAACCTAGAGACTGCTATAAACAACCGACGTTCAGACACTGCAGGCATCATACCTGTTTTTGTGGCTCGTAACGAAGGTATCCCAAAATGGAGTTATTCTCTTATTGAAAATGATTCAAATACAATCAACCAAGTTGGAGAAAAAGATCGTTCTCTTATGGAACAAGGAGCGCATGCTAACATTGGTTCATATTATTTTTCTAAAGCAAAATATTTTTTTGATGCAGTAGAAGATTCAATCACACACAACAAACGCACAGGAGAAGAAGGTAAAGCTGAATTTTATGTTGCCCCCCTCTACCAAGAGTTAATAAACAAAGGTCATCATGTTGAGGCTGCTATTATTCCTGAGGTTTGGGGTCTTGGTACACCAAGTGATTTAGAATATTTTCTGGACCATTGCCCATTAAAAAAACCTATGCATTAGTTATATGAAAAAAGAAAAGGAAAAAGAGTTGTTAATTCTTATACCCATGGCTGGTAGTGGTAAAGCTTTTGTTGAAGCTGGATACGCTTTTCCTAAACCTTTGATTGATATTGAAGGAAAGACGATGGTTGAGCTTGTTATTAACAACGTCAAACCAGCCGTTTCACACAAATTCGTTTTTGTTGTACTAAAAGAGCAGTATGACAAATACGATTTTCACAATATCTTTAAAAATGCAACGAATAATTCTTTTGAGGTTGTTACTGTGGGCAATTCCACACAAGGAGCAGCGGTTACTGCCCTCTCCGCTATTCAGTATTTGGATACCGATAATGAGGTCTTACTTGCAAATGCTGACCAATTTTTGAACTGTAAAATAGATGATTTTATAAAAGAAGCAAGGAAGAAAAACGCTGATGGATACATCATGACCTTTAACTCAAGTCATCCTCGGTGGAGTTATGTTCGTACTGATGAAAAGGGGCAAGTAATTGAAGCAGCTGAAAAGAAAGTAATATCAAATCATGCAACTGTTGGTTTGTACTACTACAAAACAGGAAAAGTATTTGTTTCGGCGCTTAAGTCAATGATTAAAAAGAATATTAGACACAATAACGAATTCTATATTTGCCCAGCATTTAATGAAATAATCCTTCAAGGTGGCAAAGTGGGAATTTTTGAAATCCCTGAAAAACAAATGTATGGAATGGGGACCCCTGAAGAACTGGTATTGTTCCAAAAAGCTCTTTCTGAGAAGAAAATTACACTTAAAAAGTAAGCTAGATGGAAAAACTAAAAAATAAATGTATACGATACATTTCAAAAAAAGGCTTTTTTCTTTTTGAAAAAGTAGCCAAACGATATGTTACCATTATTATAAGACCTAAATACGCTGTTAGTGTTTCTCCTCTTCTACATTTTTCTAACGAAGGAAATAAAACTGCTATCATTCTCCAGGGTCCTTTTTTTACTGTGGACAACTTTACAATTGAAACAATCAAATTGTATAAAAAGCTTTTCCCAACCACACAAGTTATTGTCTCTACTTGGAAGGAAGAATCTCCACTGTTATTACAGATAGCAGAGAAAGAAGGTGCAATTGTTGTACAGTCCGAAAAACCAAAAAACAGAGGGCCACGAAACATAAACATGCAAATAGTGTCAACGTATGAAGGACTTAAAATAGCAAAAAAATATGGTGCGGAGTATGTAATAAAATCACGCACCGATCAAAGATTTTACTCTACAGAATTATTTCCATTTTTGTCGACTCTTACTAAGACCTTCTCTTATACCGGGAAATTTACTAAACAGAAAGAAAGGATTGTTCTTTGTAGCCATGAAACTCTTAAATACAGACCGTACGGCGCAACAGATCAATTTCAATTTGGTACTATTGATGATTTACTTTTTTACTGGGAAGTACCTTTGGATGAAAGACTGCCGGGTGTCGGTAATACTGATGTAACAGTACGCGATTATGCAAAAAGTAAACTTGCGGAAACATATCTTGAATCAAAATACTTAGAAAGAATAGGTAGGCATTTAAGCTGGACCATTAAAGACTCTTGGGATGCTTACGCAGAACATTTTATTGTAATAGACAAAAGAACTATTGACTTATATTGGCCGAAATATGACCACTACAAAGAAGATAGGCTTACGTCGTATGAGGCAAATACCACTGATTACCTAACATTTAAAGATTGGCTTTTGCTGTATAATAAGAACCCAGTAGTTTACCCAGAACATGTGCTTGATATAAATTTTAGAGACTCAATTCCTATTTCTTTATAGAATCTATTATGACAACAAATATGAGGACACTAGTAAAAAAAATATGCAGAACACCTTTTAATGTTATTGGGTTAGATATTACGCGTTACAAAAAAAAACTTAAACCACTTACTTTTTTAGTTGATTATGAAATAAAAACAGTAATTGATGCAGGTGCAAACGTTGGTCAATTTGCACTTGAGGTGCGAGAAGTTCTCCCCGATGCACAAATTCATTCTTTTGAACCAATGGCAGAGTGTTTTATTAAACTCAAAAATAATTTTAAAAATGATAATTTTTTCACCGCATATAACTATGCACTTGGCGAGTGTACAGAAAAAAAGGTTATTTTTAAAAACGACTATGCTCCCAGTTCTTCACTTTTAAAAAATACTGAATTCCAGGAAGAAACATTCCCTTTTACAAAAAAATCCACTGAAGAAGAAATATCAATTGAAAGACTTGACACTCTTTTACCGATAGAAGGTATTGAAGAAAATATATTGTTTAAGCTGGATGTCCAAGGCTATGAAGACAAGGTGTTAAAAGGAGCTGAAAAAATACTGGCTAAAACAAAAATTGTTCTTATAGAAACATCTTTCTATGCTTTTTATAAAGATCAACCTTTGTTTGATGAGATTTATTCATTACTTAACACTTTAGGCTTTAGATACCATGGGAGTACCCATCAAAAACGGCATCCTAAAAACAACGAACCATTGTTTGAAGATTCTATTTTTATCCGGAACAAATAATTTTTTACTGCAGACTAGATGAAAATACTATAGAACTAACAACCTCTTTTGGTGAAAACCTCTCTTTGTAAAGCAGGTAGCCAGCGTCCGAAAGTTTTTCCCTTAACGAACCATCCTTGCATATCAGCTTTATTTTTTGAGCCAAGTCTTCAGGATCTTCAGGATTTACCATGAGACAATGAACATCTTCTTGTAAGACCTCCTGCACTCCTCCTGTACGTGCAGTTATGTAGGGCAGTTTCAAAGCTAACGACTCATATGCTTTATGGGGAATGGTGCGTTCAAGTCTCTCGTGTTTAGCAAACTGCCCAAGAGAAACATGGCATTTTTGCATTAAAATCACAAGCTCATCAAAAGGTAGCTGTTTTCCAACATACGTTACATTTTTTGGATTTTCTTCTTTCAGAACTTTTTCAAACTCTCGCATTGCGTCATTATATCCATGTCCTATGATAAGAAAATCAATATTTTTATTCTCAAGAAACTTTGCTGTTTTAATGATAGTTGGAACCCCTGCCTCACTCATTATTCGCCCTCTAAAAAGAACGGTAAATTTCTCATATTTTTCTATGCTTTCATCAAATTTAAAAATAGAATCATCCACTCCCGTGTACACCGTCAGCAACTTTTCACTTTTAACTTTTAATTTTTCACTAAAATATTCTTTCTGCTTATTAGACTCTACGAGTATTTTGTCTGCAAAGTAAGTAGAAAGCCAGTCAATAAAACGTACGTATAAAATCCTAAAGGGGATTTCTTTTAAGGCATCTCGGGAAAGTATTTCTGTTTCATAGAATGAACATAGTGCATCAAAAATAACCGGTTTATTTGAAATCAATTTTGCCATTGGTACGGTTACATATCCCCCATACCCTACAATAAGTGCATCGTACTTCCCTAAGAGTTCTTTGTGTTTTTTATACAAATTCCAGTATTTCCTTATTCCCCTACTTCTATCAACACACAAGAGTACCTCCACTCCATTTTTTCGCAAACCATCCACATAAATCTTGTTACGCGATACCTCTAAATCAATATTCCCAAAATAGAGAACCGTTTTCATCCCGTTAGAGACAGGAAACGTTTGAGGCGATTATTAATATACCTTTTGCCCATACCAGACTTAAGGTACTTCTCACGCGCCCTGGCGTCTTCCTCGTTATTACTTGCTTCATAATATATTAATGTAAATGGTCCTCTGTTCTTTGTTGAGTTGCTTTCTCCTTTCTCATGTTGCCTTAATCGTTTCCGTAAGTCCCCCGTAAAACCTGTATACAGATTACCATCTTTCTGACTTTTAAGTACATACACATACCACATATTTTTGTCTCTAACGGGATTCACACTTTCTTTTTAGCAGTTACAAAATACCCGAGTGGATACCGCTCCTTTAGAGCTTCTGATTTAACAAATAAGGAAATAATTTTATCAAGTAGAAATAATTTGTAATACAAAATCATTCTCAATAATTCAGGTATACGAACTCCTCCAAACATTTGGCCTAAAACTAAAAATGGACCTTGGCCAATGGGAACTATTGAAATATCAATAAAATTGGATTCTATAAGCAACTTATTCAGCGTTTCCTTGGTATAACGCCAGTAATCGTGAGGTGACGGATGGAAAAACATTATAAACGGTACGATTATAATAATAGTTCCTCCTTTACGTAACACACGGCAACTTTCTGTAAAAATGTTTTGATAGTTGTAGATGTGCTCAAGCACATTACAAGCGAGTACAGCGTCATAACTTTCACTCTGCAATGGAAAAGGTTTTTCTAAATCGAAGTTGTTATCAAGACCTGAATTTTCATCAATATTAACCACTTCGATTGCATGATTCCCTCTTATGAGTTCATGGTACTTTGATTTTCTTGAACCACCAAGATCAAGCACTTTACCAGAAAGCTCTAAAGTCGAAAGTTGTTCGTATGATAGTTTTCTCCATGGCGTTGGCATGTTATTTCATAGTTAGCCATTTACACGAGGATTTCTACATTCAAACGCCAAATCAAAAGCAAACAAGTTCGGTGAGAAGTTAGCGAGGTGCGCATACTGCTTTTTCCCAATTGGTGTAATTTTAACAAAATCAAAGTTTTGCTCTAAAATTTTCTTAATCTTTTTGTAACTAAAATGTGTTACATGTGTTGGCTCAGACATGGTTGTACCCTCAGGCTTATTTAAAAATAATCGAATACGATTCTTTAAACTAAATCCATTTGGAACAGTGCCTGCAAACACACCGTCTTTTTTTAGCAGAGTTGCTATTTCTGATACTTTTTTTTCTGGAAAAAACAAATGTTCCAAAACCTCACTCATAATAACTGCATCCCACTTCCCTCTTCCAAGTAATGAGATATCTTCGTTTAGATCATAGACAATCGTATCAATTCCCAACCTTTCTTTCGCTATTTGTAAATTCACTTCATCAAAATCAACCGCTGTAACATTACAGTATTCAACAAAAAACTTTGTGAAAGCACCGTGGTTTGAACCCAAATCAATAACCTTACTTCCTTTCTTGAGTGCTTTCTTTATTTGCCCACTCCTTTCTTTTGCGTACAAGCCTTCGCCACCATCAAGCAGTTTGTTTGATCTAGCATTGTATCCTTCAATAACTTTATTCATGTTTATTTTATTATGGAAAATGTTTCTTGATATTTTTTAAAGTGTAAAAGATGCCACGGACGTATATCAAACTCATCATTTGGACTCTCGTTAGCAATATCATTACCGACACTAGCGCCAGCGTGCTTTACTACGTGATCGTACTCCTCAAGTAACTCGCTCGTTAATTCCTCGTCAGTGTGAATATAGTATACATTGAGAGGTTCGATTCCTTCAGGAGGATTAAGTGTCAATACATACTGCCACAAATCATACCCCTTTTTATTATATCGTGTTATATAATCTTCATACGCATTATGTGTATGCACATACCCAAGTGGCCAATTTTTTACTACTAATGTCTTTGTTCCTTGGTCTTCTTCTTGCCATTCATGGATTTGCGAAATAGTTTCCCTCCTCTCAGGTGGTCCTGTCAGAATCATCCTTTGCCACAGAACAATCTGTAAACAGTTGATTATAAATGAAAGTCCAATCAAAAAGACAACAAGACGCACGATTTTATCCTTCCATCCTAAGACTTGGTACGCTTCAAAAAACAGAGCGTACACAAAGAGTGTTAGTAATACAGACACAGGAAATATGTACCTTGTCTCATGATGCTCGAGTGAGCTGAAAATAACATAATTCAAAACGGCAGGGGCTAAAAATGCCCATGGTAGGATGCTCTTGTAAATCATCTCCCGAAAATGTACTGTTAGTAAAATAAAACCTCCAAGAATTAAGAAGAAATTATTCACAAACAGTACCTTTGTATAAAAAATTAAACTTAGAAATGGGTTTAAGTCAGATTCTATATTTAGAACAGGAGATACGGTGCCCAGCGGAGAAACCACATCAGTACCCACAAGTCCGAGGATTCTAAAGAATGCATATGGATGCCACCATACCATTACTGCACATCCAAGAAGTACAATGAGTGTGTGTATTGGGAACTCTTTTAACAATTTCCATTGCTTCTCCTTAAACCACAGGAACAAAAACGGTACCCAAAAAACGAGGAATAAAACGCCTGAATAGCTAATGCCAAAAACAAAAATTGTTAATACGGTTTGGGCAGACCAAAAAAGTAAACGTTTTTCTTTTGATTCAAATATTTTTATTCCAAAGTAAATCTGCCATAGGATGATGACTACAATAAAAATCCAATGCCTAAAAAAGTTAGTATATTCAAAATAAAGATAATTTCCAGCAAGTAGAAATGAGGCAATGAAAGGCATCAACTGATTTTTTGAACGGTTTACTGTTGCTGTACTAAATATCAAATAGACGGCAAGAATGCCTAAAAAGCCGGCACACACTGCTATGACACGTGCCCACTCTAGTATTCCACCCCAGTCCCACACTATAAAATCTTTGTACGATTCTGCTCCCGCAACAGTTCCTTTTAATAGATTAAGGGAATAATCTACAGCGACTGCAGGAAGAGCAAGCATAGCTAGTACAGGTCCGTAGTAGAGGGTATTTTGATTTTTAAGACCTAATACACTTCTATCTTTAAGTATATGGAGTGCCCCGTTAATTGGTGACTGCTCATCAGCAGTCATGTAGGATACATGGAGGGGGGTATCCTCTGTGCCATAGAAGACGCCCGGGAGGTGTAATACTAGCCAAAGAGACAATGCTCCAAGTAATGCCAGTGCTGTTGTTTTTTTGTAAGTCATTTTTTTGAACATGAATAATCTCTATGTTTCAAAATCTGTTTTTATAAAAAGTAATTAATTCAAAAAAAGCACCGATGCATGCTGCTAACACTTGAAGTGAAAAAACAGAGAGTGAAAGTATTAAACCTTGCTCGGGTGGCACGTTGAATTGTAACAGAAAATATACAAATAACCCTTCCCTTACCCCGAGACCAGCTACAGTAACAGGCAACATCACCGCCAACGAAACAATTCCAAATATCCAGAAATAATTTTGAAATGGGATATGAATATCAAGCCCTAATGCAAAAATCAGTATTATTAAAACTGCAAGTATTTGGAATAGAATTGCTAAAAAAAGACTCACGATTAGTGTTTTTGGGTTACTTGAGTATTGTTTAAAACCTTCAAATACTCCTTTAATAAACACAAAAACCTTTCCAAGGTTAAAAAATCTTATCTCAGATTTTTGCAAAAGCTTTTGAGTTTTTTGATGAACATACTCATTACTAATAAATACAAAAATAGTTATAAAAATTAACGATAATAAAACAATGCTACCAATCCATGTATTTTTCTCAGGTAAATCAGTAAACAGTAAGCCAAGAATAGTTACAAACATCACCCCGATGAGTCCTATAATTTTATCAACAGCAATAGATGCTGTGACTTTACCCGCATTTTCATTACTTCCTCTACTTACCCGATAAGCTTTCGCTATTTCCCCCGTAATTTGCCCCGGTAATACCATGGCATAAAACTGTCCCACAAAGGAAAACTTCAATAAGTCTATGTATGAGAATACTGGTAACAATATCTTCCACCTTAAAGCTGAAACTCCCGTTGCCAACAAGTGAATACAAGCTGCAAAAAAAACAATCCGTAAAGGATATGCTGTTACAGTATCAATAATGACAGATAACGAAACTTTGTATATCAAAACTCCAACAAGTAGAAATGAAAAACAGATTCTCAAAAAGAGACTTAAATTTATAAATATTTTTTTCATAACTTCACCGTCAGTTCTTTTTTCTTATCGTTACAATAAGGGGTGAGTGAGATTTAACAACCATCAATATCTTACTGATTAGCCACACCAATTTACATTTTTTAAGTAAAGACAGAGCATGTTGCACTTTTGTTAAACCGACATAAGGCACAAAGTCGCCTGTATTCATCCTTTCAAAAAATATTTCTTCTCCCATACTTAAAACTGCAATCACATTTGCATCTTTGAACGGTTTTAGATATCTTTGAACTGAAAAATAATTTAAATTCGTTCGAAGTGTATCGGCATAAGAGGGGTCTCTTTTAAGTACATATTTAAGCCATAGTTTCCAAAGTTTTTTTGGAGTGTATGGTATATACCAACATGCATAATGACCCTCATAAAAAGAACCGTAGTTTGGTATAACGATTTGAATCAAACCACCAGGTTTACAAACTCTTATAGCTTCAGAAAATGCCTTTTCTGGGTCATTTACATGCTCAAAAACATTCGTTGAGTACACAATGTCAAAAAAATTATCTTCAAAAGGTAAATCTTCAGCAACCGCACAAACAATTCGACTTTGCTCTAAATTATTAGAAACAAGAATTTTTTGTGCCATTTCAAAAGAACCTCCGAAGCCAAGAGCTGAAGGTTCAACACCATATACGTCAGCATTGTAGTCTATTACTCCAACGGCAACAAACAACCCATATCCTGAGCCGATTTCTAAAATTTTTTTATTTTGTATACTTTCTTTTTGATATCTTTGTATTATTTTTATCTGGTCGTGCACTTTACTTGTTGACAATATATCTTTTGTAATTTTACTAGCATCAATTTTTCCTAAACAAGAATAATATGTACTGTATGATTTTTGCACCTCAAGTATATGCTCTGCTTTAATACTAACTTTAGTTTTCATTTTAATCATAAATGTTTTTTATATTTTTCATACACATTAAGATAGTATTCTGCAACATTTTCCCAACTAAAATTTGAAATCTTTTTCAAGCCTTCTGTAGAAAATCTTTCTCTGATTTCTTTATTACTAATCAAAATATCAATTTTATCAGCAAGTTCTTCAGCGTTTCTTGGCTCAACTAAAAAACCATTTACATTATTTTCTATCAATTCATCACTACCTCTTACTCTAGTAGAAACTATCGATAATCTGCACGCCATAGCTTCTGACAAAACATTGGGCATACCCTCTTCATGAGACGACAAGACAAATATATCTGAATTTTGATATTTTTCTAGCAACTCTTCTTTAGAACACCAAGGTGAAATTGTTACAATCTTTTTTAAGTCATATTCATCTATCAAATTAACGATCTTTTTTTTCTCTGGTCCATCGCCCACTAATTCAAGTTTAAAGAAACAATCTCCATATTTTTTTTTCAGTAGAAAAGTAGCCTCTAATAAATATTCCAGACCTTTTTGAGGTGAAAAACGTCCAACAAAGATAATGGTTGGTTTTTTGTTTTCAATTCTTTTTATTTTTGGTTTAAAAAAATCAAGGTCCACTCCATTAGGAAAATAGCCAATTTTTGTATTAATTTTTGTGCCAGTCTTTTGTGCTAGTTGCATAAGACCCTTACTGTTTGCAATTACTTTTATCGAATTTCTCCAAAGAATTTTAGTCAGAGGTAATGAAATAAAATGATAAATTCTTAACGAAATAATATTTGACAAAAAACCAGGAACATCTCCACCTTGCACAGATAATATATAAGGGATTTTAAATTTCTTAAAAAAAAAGTATGCGGGAATTCCAGATGGTAAAGCCATAAAAGCTATTGAATAGTCTGGCATAAAATCAAGTACTAATTTCCTATTTTTTATGGCTAAAAATGAATAGGAAAGCATTTCAAAGGGATTTGATCTATCTTTTCTTTTCCTCCTAGATTTGATTCTTACAATTGTTAAATTATTGTTTTTTTCTAACTCAAGAAGATTTTCATGCCACGTGGTTAAAACTAATACTTGATGTCCCAATTTTGCATAAGATTTTGCGATATTCATTGTTGAATTACCCGCACCACCTCCTAATGGTGGGTACTCATAATTTAAAAGTAAAATTCTCATATCTTCCAAGACTAAATATTTTCAATTAACAAAGTGCAATAATTAACTTCAAGATAGTTATTATCTTTATCGTAATCACTGCTAATATAGTTTTTAACCTTTATAAATTCCTCTTCATCACTTTCTATATCTAACACTTTTGAATGAAGTCCCAATTTTGACAATATATCAATATGATCGTACAAGCGCCACCCAGGTAAATTACCAGGATTCAACCATTGTTCCCATGTTTTTTTATTAAACATAAGTAAGTGGTATGGGTATTTAAAAAAATGATCAATATATCCAATGAAATGTATTTGTATGCTTTTTTTATTCATCATTGAGGTTAGTTGAATAAATAAATTTGTAGGATCTGTTACATGCTCAAGCACATGATTAGAAATTACTATATCAAATTTGGTACTCTTAGGTAGCTCATTTAGTGAATTTATTCTGGTTACTTTTTTTAAAATATTTTCTTTTTTTAGGTTGTGCATATTGCATGTCTCCTCTAAAAGTAATCCATCAGCAGACTGATCGAATGACATGTATGGTTCGTAAGTTATTATCTTCCTGAAACCTCTACTTGCTAACTCATAACCAATAGCGTTTGTTGCTCCAGATCCAACCTCCAATACAACTAATTTTTCGGGTTTCTCTAAATTGAAATTATTTTTTATATGCTCAAAAAACTTTAAGGCTACATTAGACGCATTCACTCTATTGTTGTTTACTTTATAGTAAGGAACGTACAAACCAATTACATCCAGTGTTTTTTCTGAAAAGAAAAACTTTCGAACAATTCGTAACGGTATATACTCAAAAAAAGATATTGTTAATACAAATAAGTTAAGTAAATCTGTTTTTTTTGAAAAAATCATATACACAATGAATATTTCATATAAAAATTAAGTATACCAGAAATTTCTTCTTTACTTTTCCCCCACTTATTTTTTTATCAGAACACAAAAACAAGAAGTGTCCAGAGAAAACTAATTTTTCTTGTGATTATTTTGATGCCAATTCCAAGCAGTTTGAATAATTGTTTCTAGATTACTAAATTTCGGTTTCCACTGTAACTCCGTCTGAATCTTACGAGCATCCCCAATAAGACATGCAGGGTCTCCCGCACGTTTGGCACCAATTTCAAGAGGCACCTCAGCACCAGTAACTTTCTCAACAGTTGCCACAACTTCTTTTACTGAAAAACCATTACCATTTCCTAGATTAAAAACTGTGCTTTGATTGATATTTTCAAGATACTGTAAAGCTCGTACGTGCGCGTCTGCTAAATCTGTAACATGAATATAATCTCGTATACAAGTCCCGTCTTTTGTTTCGTAGTCATCTCCAAAAATAGTTACATGAGAACGTTTTCCGGAAGCTACATCCAACACAAGTGGTATGAGATGTGTTTCAGGGTCATGCACTTCACCTATTTCACCCTCAACATCCGCTCCTGCAGCATTGAAATAACGAAGAGACACTGATTGTATATGGTGTGCAGTGTCAAAATCTTTCAAAATCTGCTCAATCATTAATTTGGAAGTTCCATATGGATTGATTGGTTTTTGAGCATGGTTTTCTGCAATAGGTATTTCTTTTGGAACACCATATGTTGCACAAGTACTTGAAAAAATAATCTTTTGTACGCCATGGTCACGCATTGCTTCAAGAAGAACAAGAGAACCATATACATTATTCCGATAATACTTCCCTGGGTTTTCTACTGATTCGCCAACATATGCATAGGCCGCAAAATGCATCACCGCAATTGGATTGTACTTGGCAATAACCTCATCCAAACGCATTCGTTCCGTAATATCACCTTTTTCAAAAGGTCCCCACTTTACAGCCCACTCATGTCCATAAACCAAATTGTCGTATACCACAGGTATGTAGCCGGCCTGTGCTAAGGCTTTGCAAGTATGACTACCAATATAACCAGCCCCACCTGTAACAAGAATATACTTTTTTGAATTCATAGTAGTTCGTGTGGGGGTTAAAAATAATATGTTAAACAATCCATCTCTTCCACCAGAGCACGAAGACAAGGAGTGTCCAGAGTTGCTTGCGATTGTCACACCTTCCCTCCACATGATCGGCTAGAAGTTTACCAACGTACTCTGTATTAAAAATCCCTATCGTATTCAGTGAATCTTTTCCAAGGTGTTCCTCAAGTAGTGGACGCATCTCTCCTTTCATCCACGCGCCTACAGGTATACCAAAGCCTTTTTTCTTTCGATAAATAATTCCTCTCGGTAACTTCCCTTCCAAAAGTTTTTTCAAAATATACTTTCGCTCTGTCCTACGTAGTTTAAAGTGACTCGGCATGTGGTTTGCCAAATCCACTACATGCGTATCTAAGAAAGGTGCGCGTACCTCAAGTGCATGCATCATACTCGCACGGTCCACCTTGACCAACACTTGGTCCATCATGTACATGCGTTCATACACCAGCCCTAATCTGTCGAATGTATCCCGTGAGTCTGCTTCTCTCAGGTATCCATCTATATCCTCATACACATTTTTATGTCCAACAGCCTCCCACACTTCTTGATTAAAAAGCTTTCTCCTATCTTCCTCTCCATACGCACCAAGCCAGCGTTGGTTTCGATAGTTGGGGTTTCCTTCAAAATCCTTCGTTGATTTCTTCAACTTAAAGTCAAGACTCATGTTGCTATGTGAAGTAGGAAGCATGCGCGCGCTTTTCGCCACAAGCTTTCGTAAAAAAGCAGGTACCCGCTCATACACAGAAGCGAAGCGTTGTGCCAGAAATGTGTCATACCCACAAAAGAGCTCATCTCCCCCATCACCCCCAAGAGCTACGGTGACATGTTCACGTGTAAAACGAGAAAGTAAGTAGGTGGGAATTATCGACGAGTCCGCTACAGGTTCATCAAGGTACTCGCCTATCTCAGGAATAAGCTTCAAGCAGTCCTCCACAGATAGTATTTCTTCATGGTGCTCTGTACCCAGATGCTCTGCCACTTGCCGAGCATACGTAGACTCGTCAAAGGACTTTTCCTTAAAGCCTATTGAGAATGTTTTTACTTTTTGTTTGCTCGTCTTCGTCGCGTAATATGCCACCGCACTACTGTCGATACCACCAGAAAGGAATATACCCAGTGGCACATCTGCCTCAAGTCTACTTGCTACCGCCTTCGTGAGTGCTTTGTCGAGATCGCCTTTGGCTTTTTCAAATGAGGTACTTTTGGGTAAAAATGTTGGCTTCCAGAATGTACTCTTGCGAGCAGTCTTTCCGTTCCATACGAGCGTGGTCGCTGGCTCAAGCTTCCATGTGTTTTTGAAAATAGTGTGTGGTGTGGGCACATACTCATACTGAAAGTACTTATTCACCGACACCAGGTCTACCTCACGAACAAAGCTTGGGTGTACCATAAGTGCTTTGAGTTCAGAGCCAAAAAGGAGTGTTCCCTCTTGCAGACTCCAGTACAAAGGTTTTTTACCCATACGGTCACGCGCAAGGAAAAGCAAATCTTTTTTTACATCATATAGTGCTATAGCAAACATGCCCTCAAGTCTTGAAAACACTTCTTCCCCTATCTCTTCATAGAGGTGTACGATAACTTCGGTGTCACTTTTCCCAATAAATGTATGCTTGTTTTTCAACTCCTCCCGGAGCTCGTGATGGTTGTAAATCTCCCCGTTAAAAACAATCCAAACATCTTCGGTTTCGTTTGTCATTGGCTGGTGCCCTGCAGGAGAAAGGTCAACTATGGAAAGACGTCGTTGTGCAATACCTATCGAAGAATCTGTTTTTTGAAATACTTTCAAACCAGCGTCATCTGGTCCACGATGTTTGAGCGAGATGTTCATGCTCTCAAGTATGGTCTCGTTCCCCTTCCCGCAATATCCCGCAATACCGCACATATAGACTACTTATTTAAGATTTCTACAATTTCGTATGGTGTTTTGTTTTGAGACTCGTAGTATATCCGCATAAGCATTTCCGCTATAACACCCATAGCAAGGAGCTGTACACCAACAATTATCAAAAGTGCGGAAAATATAGGAAGCGGTGTTTCAACGAAACTCCTCAAATCCAACAGCTTTAGGATAACAGCTGTTGTGCCGGCAAGTATTCCAAAGAAAAAAGAAATAAACCCCACTCCGCCAAAAAAGTGCATGGGTCGGTTCATATACTTTTGTAAAAACTTCACTACAATCAAATCAAGGAGTACTTTGTAGACACGCCCTAAGCCATACTTTGTCGTACCGTGTGTACGAGGTCTGTGGTGTACCTCTATTTCCGTTATCTTACCTCCCACTGCGCTTGCGTACATAGGAATAAAACGATGCATTTCACCGTACAGTTGTATTCCTTGTATTACCTCTCTACGAAAGGCTTTCATGGTACACCCATAGTCGTGCACGTGCACACCGGTTATCTTTCGGATGAGTGAGTTTGCAATAAGCGAAGGTACTTTCCGAGTAATATAGGTGTCTTTTCTATCTTTTCGCCAACCACATACTACATCTTTTCCCTCATCTATTTTTTTTAAAAAGTTTGGTATATCAGCTGGGTCATTCTGTAAGTCAGCGTCCATAGGTATAACAATGTCTCCAGAAGCCATTTTTATTCCTGCAGCCATAGCAGCCGTTTGTCCACAGTTAAAGCGAAACCGCAGTATCTTCACATTTTTGTCTTGCTCTGCAATCTTAGAAAGCTCCTCAAAACTTCTGTCTCGCGAACCATCATCAACAGCCAGTATCTCGTACGCTATACTGTTTTTTGCACATACCTCCTTAATCTCTTTGTAGAGAATAGGAATGTTTTTTTCTTCATTGTATACAGGCAATACTATTGAAACTTTCATCCCGTTAGAGACAGCCCCGCCTTGACGGGCCGCAGTTTCCTTGTCTTCCTTGTTTTTTTCTTGTGTATTTGTCATGAAATTGACTGCATTGCTAGTATATTACACTTTATCGTCTCTAACGGGATTCATATTTTATTTTTTCTTGTACGTACTTAAAAAATCATTTACCGTTTGCTTGTTACGTATTTGTTCATCAACAAATGTTTTTGCTTGGGCGAGCATGGTATCACGCTCTTTACATGCAGTAACGCAAAAAGATATGTCTGTATGAAAACCCCCCTCTCCATCTTTTTCCCTCCAAATCCTCCCTCTTTCACCATGACTTCCTAAAGATTCCTTTATACCCTGTATATCACTTCCAAGTGTTGGCACCCCTACATACATAGCCTCCCAAAATACGATACCAAGCGCCTCGGCTTTTGAAAGAAGTACAAACACATCAGCGTCTCTATAGTATTCCCATATTTTATCACGTTCTACAAATCCAGGGAAAAAGACTCTATTTTGTAAACCTAGATTCTCAACTTGTTCTTGAAGTTGAGGTAAGAGACTCCCCATTCCCAAACAAAAGAGTACGTACTCAGAAGGAAGTGTAGAAAACAAATCAAGAAGTAAGGGATAATTTTTTTCTGCTTCGAGGCGAGCGACAGTAAGAAGAATTTTTGTATCCTGAGGTATGTTGTATTTTTGTCTTATGACGCCTTTTTTGGCTTTTGCAATGTACTCACTATCACGTTCAATAGTGTTCACTGTGTAAATAGAAGTCTTTTCTCTGGGTACTCCGAGTGTTTTAAGGTAGGCTCGCATAGTCTCATTAAGAGTGAAAAAGTGTTCCACAAAAGGCACCCCTATACGTTCTGCAACCCAAGAGTAAGTACCTTTTATTTTCCCAAACTTTCTTGTTTGCGAGTATATCTGTGGTTGATTGTTCACAATCATTACGAGCACCCCTCCAAAAAGCTTGTGTGCTAGCCATACTGCAGGCACCATTCCAAAATCATACACAACCCACACATCAGGCCGAACTTTGTGAGTATATACGGTATATGGAATTGCAAAAAGCGCCCAGAAATTTAGGATAGGTCTAAGTTTTTCAAGTCCAAATGTTCTTTGGTGTTTAGTACACCACTTTCCATCACAGGCATCATAGGTTTCCTTTGCCCAAGAAAAAAAGAAAAACTCATTTACCTCAGGACTGAGTTGATCACGTTGAAGTTTTTCATAAAACTCTTCTTTTCCTGTTTGAAAAATGTTTCGCCAGTCAAAGTTTACAACAAATAATAATCTTTTTGATGTTTTAACATTCATATTAACTACATAGTTTTTTTCCTCAAAATAAAAAAACGTCGATATGGATCGAGTACTGGAGTGGTCTCTTCTGTTATCGTGAAGTACTTCCCCATGTCGGTACGAACTTTCTTAAGCTTAGTGGTAAACCAATCGATTTCCCAATAGTGCTGACCTGATGACTCAAAACCTTGAAATTTTACAGGAAAACGCAGGGCAAAGCGTATAAAATCTTTATGCAATAGTGATCTAATAAAAGGAAATTTAATAATTATTTCAAAACCTGTCCTTCTGTGAGGAACCGATATGATTACATTTTTTTTCGAAACTCGGTGTAATTCTTTGATAATACCTTCAAATTCTTTGTAGGGTAAATGTTCAAGGACTTGAAACGCACATACAATATCATACGAACCGTTATCAAAAGGCATATATCTCACATCCGCCACTACGTCTGGGTGAAGTTCTTGGTCAATATCTATAGTAGTTACCGTGTAGTTGGCTTTTCGCAAAAACATCGGTACCACATCATCTCCAACACCAATAATAAGAACTGATTGGGGTTCACAATTCCTAATACTGTCAATTTGATAGAAGTAAGAAATATACCTCTCAAGGGATATATATTTCTCATCTAAATAATGTGACATTGGGACTTGAACGTCCATTTTTTTAACTTCCTTTACAGAACTCATAAATATATAGTTTATTACATCGTATCTAATTCCTTCCTCATCCGTACCGCAAGGTGACTAAGAGAATGGTTATCCTTTGCATACTTGGCAAGCTGTTTGCCCTGCATACTCCTTTCTTCACCTTTTAATGCGAGGAGATATGTCAGCTTGTCGGCTAAACCAGTAACGTCATTTTCATTGAAAAGAAACATATCATCAATCTCACCTCGTAAATTCTCGTTGCAGGATAGAACAAGCTTACCACAAAGCATCGCCTCAAACAGTGTCTTGTCATACATGCCGCTTGGGCTTTGGTTTACGCTTATCTCGTGCTCATGATACAGTTTTGGTGCCTCTTCATACAGTACCCCGCTTCGAAACAGTACCTGATTTTCAAGTCCGAGGTCTTTCACTTGCTTATGCAGTTTTGCTTCGTAGTCTTTGAGTTCCATTGTAGCATCTCCGCAAATGGTTGCTGTGAAAGCAACTCCTTTTTTCTTAAGTAATTCAAGTGCTTCTATGAGTTGCTCTATCTTCTTAGACGGTGAAATACGGACAAAGGATAATATTGAGCTTGGTATAGACTCGGACTCACTAGGAAAGAACTTGTCTTCCGGAACACCTACTGGCATAAATACAGTTTTTTTGTACTTTGCAGTGTATGAGTAGTGTGAGGTGCAGAACACTTTGTGACAAAAGAGAGAAGCGGTATCGGTGAGAAAACTGCCTGCGAAATGGTTGCGCCACATGGTCACTCGCTTCCCCATGAGTCGCCAGAGCCATCCTCCGAGGAGTACGTACTCTTGGTTCATGTGCACGTACACTGCATCATACTCTCTGTGGTACTTCCATATATACGAATAAAATCTTTTTAGATATGTGAATCGTGACACCCCCTGCTCCTTACCCAGAGAAAGAACTTGAACATTCTCAGGAAGGTTGTGTACTCCCTCCTTGAGGCAAATGACTGTAATGTACTCAAAGTTTTTTGCAAAGACCTCAACCCATGTATGGAAAAAACCTAAGAACGAATCGTTCTTATCTACCACCTGTGTGAGTACTAATAATTTCATGGGATATCTATTACATGATTTAGTAGCCTATTACTATAGACTTATTGGCAAGCTGTTAATTTCCCAAAGCGCTAAGCGCTTATGAGGATACGTATCTTCTTTTGCATAGTCTTCAATAGAAACAAGGGGGTTAGGAAAGTTAAAGGGTGCCAACTCTAAATTAAGTGGTCTCCAAGACCCCGTGGGAATGTCAGTATTCTCTTTCGGCCCTACAAAAGTAGTAACGAGCAAGTACTGCGCCTTGGAACGTTTAATATTTTGTAAAGCCTTAACAACGTCATTATATGAAAAATGAAAAAGACAATCATGACAAAGTATCATTTGCACTTCGGGGAGTTTGTCATGCAGAAGATCCATTTCTACAAATGAAATCTTGTTATTTTCATATTTTTTATTATTCTCTATTAACTCGGTAACAATATCAGCTCCTATATATCGGTCTACCTCAAGCTCCATTTCTTTCATCCAAAAGAAATCACCGCACGGAATATCCAACACAGTTTTTATGTTCTTCGAACAAAGAAGTTTTGGTATCTCTTTTCTAATTTTTTCTGTACCCTCCAAGTCAGAACCTGCCCCTGAGACGGATGCACTATCTCCCCAAAGAGAATGTTTATATATAGTGGTAAAAATATCTTTTGCTGAAGCGTGTTTCGTTTTTTTATAAAAATACACTTTTACATACCCAAAACCTTTTCGTGAAAACAGCATTTGCACCTTTTTAAAAAAATTTTTGAGCTCAGACATTTTAGGAAATTATATAGTAATCATATC
The DNA here is from genome assembly GCA_000998045.1 of Parcubacteria group bacterium GW2011_GWD2_42_14. Classification (GTDB taxonomy): domain Bacteria; phylum Patescibacteriota; class Minisyncoccia; order Phycocordibacterales; family UBA12088; genus UBA12088. The sequence goes on along the minus strand of LCCS01000001.1, from coordinate 12,750 downwards.
TATTGTTATAATACTAGTATGTATACTAGTACAAATACTAGTATTGATTTACTTTTGTTTTTTCTTGGCTTTGTTATTGTCTGCGGCACCTGTGCCGTAGCACAGTCTGTCCGTATATCTCAGTCAAAAGATCCATATCCTTCTCGGATTCACAAAGTAACTGAAGATTTATATCTTCTAGCCTCTCTAATAACCTTGCACTACGAGAACTTTTACCTAGTGTTTCCTCAGCATGTAAACGTAGAGCGGCAAGATCTTTAGGAAAACAGTGTCCTCCCGCTCCTCTTCCCGCTTTAGCTCCTTTGTGCCCACTATTGTCAACAACTTTCATATGTGTCCCTCCTATACGCTTATCCGCAGACATTGCTTTAGTGATAACTTCATAACGAACACCTTCGGACATTGCAAGATCATATAATGCGTTCATAAAGACAACACGGTTTGCGAGATAACAGTTTCCTGCATACTTTATTAGTTCCGCTTCTCGGGCGAGACACTGCATTTCAAAAGGTGCTTTTGGTAACACCCTTAGTACTTGTTCAGCCACTTCCCTATACCGTTTTGTATTTTTGGGTATCCCAACAATATTACGCTGTGGTTTCTGGGTATCTAGCATCGCATTCTTTTCTGTGAGAAACTCTGGTGCGTGAAGAATCAAGCAGTGTGGAAACTCCTTTTGCATCTCCTCTGTTTTACCTGGGAGAATAGTCGATTTGATGACAGCTACCTTTCCATATCCTACGAGTGGAAGCACACGCCGGAGTGCAGTGTCGTTAAAACCTTGCGGTGTTGTCGGCGTAGGAACAGCAATAAACACAATGTCACAGGTGGAAATTTGATCCTTATTTTCTACATAGGGCTTCTCAAGAGCGTAACGTACGACAGGATACTTACGACGTGCAAAATCATCGGCGAGGTTTTTTCCAATGAATCCCTGACCAACGAACCCAATAATGGGTTTCCGTCGATACATAACTTTATTACTTTCCTTATTAATATTTTTCATAATGCTTTGTGTAATTTGAAATTTTTAATTTACAATTTGAAATGAATTTTTAATGATATAAACGATAGAACGCGTCATTGCGACTCGCAATGACGAAGGTTTTATTCAAAATTGGATAATTACTTCATTCATTAAAAATTTTAAATTTCAAATTAAAAATTATTACTTGTTTCCTCAAGTATTTTCATAATTGCTCGTGCCAATTTATCTCCGTCATGGCGTATGAGGGTACGTTCTAGTGGGTCTCCTTTCCTCTTTTTCGGTACTGATGTCGAAATAACATTTGCCCCGACAAAGTGTGGGGTCATACTCTTCTTGGGAGGTTTGCACTTTACAGGCTTCCCCTCTTTTTCGTAGCGCTTCACGAGTCTGTCGGGGAGTACTCCTGTGTTATACAGTACAAAATCAACAAAAGAACCTCCTGCATGCTTTTCGACTTCGTCGAGATACTGCCCACATGAAAAATCGTCTGAGTGACCTTCCTTGTTCATAAGATTCATGATAAAGACCGTGGGTGCATGTGCACGCCGAAGGGCTTCAGGTAGCCCTGGTACAAGGAGGTTGGGTATGAGGGACGAGTATAGGTTCCCTGGGCCAAGTACAATAAGATCTGCTTGGCGTATAGCTCGTTCAACTTTTGGATTGAGTTCTGCTTTTGGCGCTAGGCGCATACTCTTGATACCTACTGCACGTATGTTCTTGCTAGCACTCACTGCATGTTCACCTGCGAGTTTCGTACCATCAGCCAGAGTCATAATGAGCTTTGTTTTATCAAGTGTCACTGGCAGTACCTCACCATGAATTTTCAGTACATCGGCAGCACCCTCCACAGCGCGCTCAATTGAGCCTGAGACTTGCTCAAGTGCACTAATAAATAAATTGCCGAAGCTGTGTCCTTTGAGTGACCCTTTAGCAAAGCGGTGTGTGAAAAGTTCTCGAACAAGTTCGTCCGCTTCAGAAAGTGCAACGAGACACTGTCGCAAATCTCCTGGCGGAAGAACTCCAAGTTCATCACGCAGAACCCCAGTAGAACCACCGTCGTCTGCCATAGTCACGACTGCTGTTAGATCCACCTTACAATTTTTGAGCCCTGAGAGAAGAGCAAAATGACCCGTACCACCACCAATAGTGACGATACGGGGACGACGGAATTGAGCTACTTTTTGGGACATAAGGGGTGGTTAATTTATAATTTTTAATTTACAATTTTTAATGAATGACCAAATGGATTAATTTAATGAAAAAAACTCCTTATTCCACTTGACTCTTACTCATTGTACCCGCAATTTTAGAAAAAATTAGAGTAAGTTCTTGAGTTTCATCTTTTAAAGGCTTTATTGTTTCTTTCTTTTCAGGATTTGTTTTTTCTATAAGTTGCAACCAGTATTTTGTTTCATTAATTTCCTTTTTACAGATATGGATTTTGTTTTTGAAATCTTTCTTTGAACTCGCTCCATTTGCTTCACAGTAATTTGCACCAACACTACTTGATGAACGAACAAGTTGGTTAATTATTGGTCTATTAATTTCTGTAAAAGTAATAGTTTTGAGCAAATCAATAATATTTTCACTAAATTTCAATGTTCTTTCTTCTAAATCATATTTCATGTTTCAAATTGTTTAATTAAAAATTAATTATAAATTTTAAATTAAAAATTAAAAATTACTACGGGTTTTCTCTAGGCTCTCTATATATAACGCTACATTTGCCTCAAAGGTTGGCAACTGTTCTACTGTGGTCAAGCCATCCTTTTTCAATTGCCCCCGTAGTGTAGCGTCAGTTGCAAGTTTGTACAAACCTTCGGTAAATACCCATTCATCATCTATCGGCACAACGAGACCGTTCACCCCATCAAACACTATTTCCCCCGCGCACCCCACATCAGTCATGAGGAGGGGTACACCGGATGCAAGTGTCTCTATGCACACCCTTCCCCACCCTTCATAGTTTGAAGGGAGCGCGTAGATGTCTACCGCATGCATGACTGAAGCCGGATTGTCTGTCCATTCTTTGAAAACGATACTCCCCTTTGGAGCATGCGATGCGAGCTCTCGTAACGTATACTCCTCAATCCCCTTGCCATAGAGTAGTAGTTTCGCGCGTACCCCACGCTCGAGCACCTTGATAAAGGATCGCACAAGCATTCCCAAATTTTTTTGAGGAACAAAGCGTCCTATTGAAAGAATAAGAATTTCCTTCTCACCTTGCTGTGCCTGTATCTCTTTGTCCGGCTCTGCACTTTGAAACGACTTCACGTCGGTATACACTGGATGTATCGTGATGTTTTCTTTACGAACACCAAAGGTCTGCATTGTTTTGGCTATACGCTTGCTCACGACTCGAACATGATCTGCACGAGGAAGTAGCCATGTGCCGACCTTGAAGCGTACGCGGTTCATGAAAGATTCCTCACGCCAGTACGGCTCAGAAAAAAAATCGCCATGCTCTTGTATCATAAAAGGTGCACCCGTCATGCGTGCAAGGAGGTACGCCACTATCCCAGACTCAAAAGGATCTTGCGCACTGATGACCCAGTCACCTTCCTCCTTGAGCAAACTTTTCCCGATGCGAAATGCATCGTAAAAGAGCCCGAACATATTGCTCGAGTACGTAGGATGTGCCCAAGCATTCGGGGCTATCTGTACAATATCTCGTCCATACTCCTTACGTGCAAAAATGACAGCATGTAGCACCTCTACATGCTGTGCGTAGACTTGATGTCTCTTAAACGAAATACTACCCTCCCTCAAAAGGTCTTTGTCCATGCCGATAGAAAGCACTTTTATCCGATTAGGATGCATACATAGAAGCATACATTAAATTTGTTTAGTTAGAAAACAAGCGCCATGAGTAACGGGAACTCGGAAACTCGTTACTCGCTACTCGGTAACTCGTCCCTATTTACTTTATTTTACGCCCGTGGTATACATACGGACAGATTTGAACCTTAGCCAAGGAGGTAGAAGCATGACAACGAATATAAGGGGAATGTCAGTGTTGGAGATAGCATGGAAGCAATACTTAATTGATACTGTTTCCGAGTCGTCTCGAGCAAATAATACTACCAACAAATTAGCAGACGAATACAAGCGAAAATTGACGTGTCCACGTTTATCACGACTCGGATATACTCTGAACAGTCAGGAGTACACTAACGCGTATGCGCACTTTCAAAAAAAATGCAAGAAAAAAATTGCTCTGTTCGTTTTTTTGCTGAAAGTTAAAAGTAGGTTGCTACGTGCATCCTAAAAACAAGCCCTGCACACGTGTGCAGGGCTTGAATTGTATACGTTTAACTATATGATTTGCATATATCAACTTTCTTAACCTACTATTATTTATTTATCTATTCTATGAAAGTCCTATATCTATTTAACAGCGTTATTCATGGAACAGAGAAACTAGAAAAGATTGCTAAAGGTGTTTCTAATGATAACTCTTTTTTAGGAATGCTTCGTTTAAGAAAACATGGTTTCGAGACTAGCTACATTGAAATAGAGCAGTATGTGCCACTATGGTTTGCTAATTTTCTTAGAAAACATATTTTTAATATATGGTGGATTCATCTTCCCTTATTCCCCTTTTTATTGCGACATGACGTAATCATAAGTTCAACAGCCTATGGTTCTCTTCTGGTAAAATCTCTCCTCCATATAAAACGACCCAAATGGATTATGGTCGATTTTAATATATCCGGTAGTATTGGAAACGCAGAAACAATAAAACAAAAAGTATTTAGATGGACTGTTTCAAAATGTGATGGGATTGTGGCCATATCCGAAGCTGAAGAAAAAAAGTTAAAAGAAATATTCCCTCACTTAAAAGACAACATAATTTTCCTTCGCGAAGGAGTTGATTCAAATTATTTTAAGCCAATGAAAGCTACTGAACATACCGACGACTACATACTTTCAGTAGGTCTTGATCCTAGTCGTGATTTTAAAACTTTGATTGAAGCAACAAAAAATCTCGATATTAAAGTAAAACTTGCAACCAAGCCCTCAATGATTAAAGAATTTGAACCTCTGTCAAAAAAATATTTCTGCAAAAAGTACGATATTGGAGAAATGCCTGCACTATTCGCAAATGCAAAAATTGTCGTTAACGGCTTGAATATCAAACCAAACAGTAACGATTCAATGGGAACATTTTCAGTTGCAGAGGCGATGTCCATGGGCAAGGCGGTTATCGTCACGAGAACTAATTCTTTTGCTTCTTATATTGAAGATGGTGTTACAGGAGTATTCGTAAACCCTCATGATGTAGAGAACATGCGTAGTGAAATACAAAAATTACTCAAAGATGAGGAAAAACGCAAGAAAATTGAAATAAATGCACGTAACTTTATTGTTAACTATGTTGATGCGGAACTTTTTGCTGAGAACTTAGCAAAATATATAAAAAAAATTTATAACAACTAATTTAACTCATTCAGAAATTCATTTGCTATTTGTTCATACGTATGCGAGTATGTAAAATTTTTTACTTTTTCTTTTTCTTGCTCATATCTTTTTTCATCCATCAACGCACACATTTTTTCAGCAATATCATAGGGATCTAATGGGTTAACCCACGTAACATGCGTGTCGAGCAGTGTTTTCGAACCACAATCATCTGTAAGTAGTACCGGCAAGCCAATTTCAAGTGCTTCGCGAGCAAGTACCGATGAAGTTTCCGTAAGAGAGGGGATAATGAGAGCTCGCGCGTATTTCATGTGATCAAATAGTTTTTCACGAGATATATTTTTATATATTTCCAAGGTAATATCAGGATTTTTTTTCTTGGCAAGTATATAGGCTTTCTCAAGAGCTGGGATGTTTTTAAAAGCTGTAGGTCTCCATACACACAAAAACCCCTTTCCTCCTACGTGAATCTCCTCTTTTTTCTGGTGAGCGTGTTCAATTATGGCAGTTTTGTTTTTATTGATATGGTACGCTTCAATCCAAATATCCCTAAACCAAGAAGTGTTAAACACGATAGTGGTTGCGAGTGGAAATATAATTCTTTTTTGCACCCAAATGAGTAACCGTTCCTTGCTATTTAACTCACGACGTTCCTTGTAAAACACAGAAAGTAACACTTTCTCCTTTGTCCGCTCAATATACCTCTCCCACACAAAATCACCCCCTGCACGGACTATCATCTTTTTTTGCAACAGCCAGCCTGCAAGTACCGCAGGTAACGCCACACTTACTGTGTCAAGAATAATGAGCGCATCCACCTTACGTGCTCGCCAGAGCACCTTGTAAAGGAACAGAAAGTGTCGTATACCACTTGGGTAGTTTCGTACTTCCTTGAAGGCTATAAGATCTACTTTCTCACCCTTCTTCTCCAATGCTTCTTTCAAGGAAACAGAGAGGTACGAAGGTCCGCCAGACTCGGGTGGAACTAGTGGGGTGACAATGAGAATACTTTTCTTACTCATACCAGTTTTGTGAACACTTCTTTACTCATACGAGAAGCGATCGTGTCCCATTCATATGATCCTGTAATCAACACACGTGTATTGTGAACAACCTCACGAACCTTTTCCGGGTGAGTAACAATATCCTCTACCGCGTGGGCTATGGCATCGGGAGCGTCTCTGGGCACAACCCAAGCTGTTTTCGGTTTATCCGGGTTGTGAACTTCATCAAAAATGAAATCAGAAAGTCCCCCCTCTTGTGTCGCAATGACAGGTAATCCTGAGGCCATAGCCTCAATGAAAGAGTTGCCCATGCCTTCACTGCGTGATGGTCGGATAAAAATGTCACTCGCAGAAAGATATTTCGGAATGTCTATGTAGTCAACATGTCCCACAAACACAACACGAGCAGACGCTCCTTCTTTCATTGCAAGGTCCCGCAGATATGCTTCGTCTTTCCCTTGGCCGACAGCTATTAAATGTACGTTCTCGGAAATCTTTTTCAAGGCACGAATGATATCATCGTACGCATTTTTATAAACCAATCTCGACGTGCTAATCAGCAAAATATCGTTTTTGTTTTTTCCAAACTTTTTTCGAAACAATTCCTTCTCCTTTTCCGTACCACGGACAGAGAATTTTTGCATATCTACTCCGTTTGGCACAACCACCACGGGACAAGTTGTGCCAAACTTCTGTAGCCAATCCGCAAGGTATGTTGAAATACTTTGCACAATCGTTGCATGACGAAAGCCATATCGCAAAAGTGGCGAAAAAACGCGTATATGCGGTCGTTTAAAAACATATTCAAATGGGTCACCGTCTTGAAGCGTAACGACATATGGAAGCCGTACCCCCAACATATGCAACAGCACTGTCGGAAATAGCATGTACGTCATCATTGCCCATACCCCTGCAAACATTTCTTGTCTATGTAATCGTTTTGCGTACATAGCTGCTAAAGGTACGTACAGTATTTTTGAAATATACTTTCCACCAAAACCAACTCGATGGATTAAAACATTTCCGATTCTCTCCGTCTTTGGAAGATTATCATCAAAACGCAGGGTAATCATATGAAACTCAAACTCTTCCCCGCTGATACGGTCGGTAATTTCTTTTATAGCAACCTCCGCACCTCCCACATGTCTTGGGTAGTACGCCAGTGAAAAAATTAAAATTCGCTTAGTCATCCCATTAGAGACCCCGATATATCGGGACGTCGCTTAGACTGATAACGTTGTTCTGAATACAGGTAAACATAACACTGAATATCTTCAAATATATCACAGTTTTTGTCTCTAACGGGACAGGCTACTGTCGCATCACCTCTTTAATATACTCGGAAAGCGAGTGTTTTGCTTCCCACCCAAGCTCGCCTGTTGCACGACGGATATCAAGCTTGCCATTCATTCTGTTCCCTTTCTTTTCTGGTTGCATCTCTATCTTACCTCCAAATAGTTCCGCTACTTCGAGAATGGAATAGCTCGCTGGGGCTCCAAGACCAAACTCGTCTCCATGCCCGCTTGCACCTACACGCATCAAACCATCAACAATATCTTCCACATGGGTAAAGTTGCGTCGTTGTGTGCCAGGGGCGTTCACTAAGAGCGGTAGGCCTTTTTCCATACGTTCTTTGAAGATGGCGATGAGCGTACCAAAAGAGCCACTCCGCTCTCGCCCTCCGTAGACGTTGTAAAAGTACGTAATTGCATAATCAAGATTAAACCAGTCACCATAGTTACGCACGAGTTCGGTATTCGTTGCCTTCGTCCATGCGTACGGACTCTGGTCTCGACCCATACCCCCGTCACCAAACTTCGTGCTTGACCCAGCGTACACCACTTTTGCTCCACACTCGCGTGCAAACTCAAGTACTGAAAACGTACCTGGGACATTCAAATCCCACACCAACTTAATATCCTCAAAACTTTTTTCAACACGTGCATACTCACCTAGATGAAAAATAAGGTTAGGTTGTACGGTAATGTGTTTTGCAATATCTTTTGCGTGCCCTTCGATATATTCCGCACCTGCAATATGATTTTCCTTGGTACCGGTAAAGTAATTGTCGAGTGAAATAACGCGATTGTTCTCATCCTTTACGAGCGCCTCAATAAGATGACTCCCCACAAAGCCAGCACCTCCCGTCACAACAATAGTATTTTTAGTCATCTTTTTAATTTTAATTTGAAATTTTTAATAAATAAAATAATGAATCAGTTGAAAAAATTCCAGACTTACGGGACAGGTCTTCAAACTATACCAAAAATCAACTACTGCGGGTAGACTAATTTGAAATGATAAGCTTTTCGCTTTTTTCGAAACTCAGAACTCACTACTCGGCAACTCGTCTCCTACTCTTTTTCACTTTCTATCATAAACCCCTCTATAACCTCTTGCTGTTCATGGCGCAGAAGTACCACAGTAAATCCCGCTGTGGCTATAGAGGCAATCAAACCAAGTATCCAGAGCCATGTACGGGAAGCGCTTCGGTCTTCTTCGTGCGGTTTTTCAATATTTGTAAATGCACTCGCTGTCTCGGCAAACTCAGGTGCACTGTCTAGGAACTCAAGACCCTCAAGAATTGTCGCGCTCTTTTTACCTAAAGAAACGGGTTCACCTTTTTGTACACTTGGGTGCACAGCTGACTTCTGTATGGGTGTGGGTACAATGGGTGTTCCATACACGGAGACAAGAACGCCGTCGGGGCGAAACAAACGTACTTCTCCCCCTCTTATTTTTGTAGTTGCGTATGAAAGCCGAACAAGCGTATCTGGAAGTATGTGCGTGTTTTTCGGAATAGTAAAATGACTCGTTCCAGACAACAATACATAACCCGACACCTCCACCACCTCGCTACTTGTATTCTTCAGTTCAATATACCCAGCATCAACATGTACTATCTCCACAGAAGGTTTGCCGACGTGTACAACAAGGTGCGCAGTGTCGGTAATTTCACGCAGGTACCCTTTGCGATTCCCTTTGGCTGTTACTACGTACGACCCCTCATAGCGGTAGGTATGAGTCACCTCTCTTCCCTTACCTGTCGTACCATCACCAAAATTCCACTCAATATCTTCTACCACTATTTCCTCACCTCGCTCTTTAAATGTCTTCGCGAGGAATACCGTAGGTACGCCCACAGTCACTGTCCGCTCTTCTCCAAGATCAAGTACGAGAGCAGGTTCCAAACGAGGTTTGCTGTCTTCTTCATCTGGAAGACCGTAGAGTATGCTTTTGCTACGAGGAGCCGTATGTGATTGTCTGCTCGACGTCCCTACTCCAGAGTTTCCTCGTCCTGGAGAAGCGGGTGCAGTAATCCACGCACCTACCGATGGTTCACCACTTCGTTGCAAGGTGTCTTTCGACACATTGTCCCCACCTATACTCCATCCGTCTGTACCATCAACGGAATCCACCAACGCACCGTTCTGATTACGAAGTTGTAGCTCTTCGCCGACATTGCTAAGAGCCCCAGTAAACTTCATAAACATAGTGACTCCCGCGACCGTATCATCATCCGTCCGTTCAAGAAGTGCATAGGCGTGGCTCCCTATCGTGCCTTCAAGGGTAATACTTGGCTGGCCATCACTCGCTACGAGTGTCCACCCGGACACATCTTGACTCTCACCATCATTGTAAAGCTCAATCCATTCTGCATTTGCGTCGTCAGCAGATCCCATCCAAGCAACTTCAGAAATCATCACAGAAGCGTTTACCAATATAGGAAAGCAGAGCACTAAAAGACTTACACAGACGGCGCATTTCATCGTTGCCCTGCACAAAATGCCTCTCGTAGTATTATTCATACAACTCGTTCCATTTTGCTAGGGCGCCTTGAACTGCATCCGACTGCGTAAGTCCTTTGCTATACAATCGACACTGAAAAGAATTCTCCCTCGCATACTCTCTAGAAATTAGGCTTAGTAACATGGAGAATCTCCTCCATTTTTTCCCTCGGAACTTCGCGGGGTTCCTTTGGAATCTCCTTAATTTTTCCCTGCTGCGGGACTCCCTTGTTGCCATGTCCTTCCTTTGGGACTTCGTGCGGTTCACTTGGGACCTCGGGTCTTCCCCCTTGTTGCGGAACTCCTCCACTAAGATGTTCCTTTTTTGCATCTTCAGGTATCCGACCAGTGTCTTTAGTAGAAGCCTCTCGAGATATTGTCGATTGTTCCTTGGGAGCTGGAGTTGGTTGCTCTCTCACGGGCTCCTTTCCTTTCTCCTGTAGTGTCTCTGATTGCACCACTTGTTTTTGCACGTGTGTGGGAGATATAGGTGTTGTTGCAGGCTGATCTTTTACGAGCGATGAGAGTAGTTTACGGAGCTCCTCCTTTCCCTTATCAGTCACACCTTTTCCATCGTCACGGGGAACAAATTTCTTTGGCACCTGTACGACCGGGGGCAGTCGTACAACATTTTTATCATTCTTCTTTATCTCTGGTTGTGTAACTATTTTTTTCTCAGTTGTAGCCATTTTTGCCAAAAGTTCACGAAGGTCTTTTTTGTCTTCAGGAGCTGGCGGTTTTTTAGGAAATGGAGGACGTGGTGCCGAATGATTTCTCTCCGGTCGTGGAGGATGTGACTCCATACGAGTACGGGGTGCAGGAGGAGCGGAGTTCTGATTTTTTTCACCTTCATCCCGCTGGGCTCGTCGCTCTAATCGCGCGGCTTCCTTTGCATCCTTCTCAGGGTCTTCAAACACTTGGCCCACCCAGTCACTAATGTTCTTTTCTACCTCTGCCCGAGGCTTTGAGTATCGTCCACGAGAAAATGCTATAGCTCGTTGACCATGATTTATTTCCGGCTCAGGCACAGGAGGCATGGTGACCGCGCTAAACGGTTGTGAAGACACGCCATCTATCATGAGCTTGAGATATATTTGTCGAGCTCCAAGGTTTACAAGATCCTCCGCAGTAAATGTGGGGGCGAACTCCTTTTCAAGCACCTCAGCATCATAGGCTCCCACACGAAACGTCATCATGGTTCCGACGTTACCAAACACTGCAGCCCGCACTTCGTCTTCCATCTGTTCTATATACTGGTGCGCCACAGTAAGAGCAAGCTTGTACTTCCTAGCTTCTGAAAGAATGTCTGCGAAGCTTTTGTTTGCAAAGTTTTGAAACTCATCCACATAGAGGTAGAACGGGGGCAACTTATGCATTTCAGAAGCATGCGTATCGGCGCGACTCATAGCAGCGAGGTAAATCTTGGTAATAAGCATCGAGCCGAGTAGGTTTGCGTTTCCTTCTCCCACCCTTCCCTTCGAGAGGTTCACGATAAATATCTTTCCCTCATCCATGAGCTCACGGATGTTGAACGAGCTTTGTGGTTGTCCGATGACATTACGCACGAGAGCGTTTGAAGCGAACTGTCCTATTTTGTTCTGGATGGCGGGCGTGGCTTCCTGGGCATAGCGGTCGGTGTACTTGCTGTACTCGTCAACCCAGAATGAACGCACAGATGGGTCGGTAATTTTTGCTATAACATTCTTTCGATACTCCTTGTCGATGTACATTCTGTTGACACTAAGGAGCGTCGCCCCTGGGAATTCAAGCAATGCACCAATCGTGTTTTGAAGAATGTATGCCATACGAGCACTCCATGCGTCTACCCAAATCTTTTCAAACGTACTCATGAGTCCTGCCACCACGAGGTGTCGTTTGTCCGCATCCACATTCTCAAGTACGTTAAACGAAATAGGATACTCCATATCAAAAGGTGCAAAGTTGAGTACATCTTTCACCCGATTTTCAGGTATGTAGTTGAGAAGCTTGTCTGCCGAACCTCCGTGAGGGTCAATAAAGCACATACCTTCGCCGTTCAAAATGTCCTGTGCCGCCATGTTCTCTAGTAGGGTGGATTTACCCATACCAGTTTTACCTATCACATACATGTGACGACTCCGGTCCTCGCGTCTGATACCAAAGGGTATTTTTTCATTTCTACTATCTGTCAACCCGAAGTACGTAATACGCCTATCGTCGTTCGTGGCCATCGTATTTTGTTTTGGAGAAAGTTCTGGCTCTGCCATAACCCTAGTATACGGGAGTATTGACTTCATGTTTAGCTATTTCACAGAGCATTTAGGGGGATAGTATTTTAATTTTCAAATTGAAGTGAAATGAACACCCGTCGCGAGTAAGGCGAGTTCTGAGTTGCGAGTAGAAAGAAAGAAATAATTTTAAATGAACCAATTAGAGACTTAGGTGATGAAAAAGAATTACCACTCTAATTCTACTTCCTCTCAAATTTCTAACGCAACACTTCGTACGGTATAGTTCACAGTCATATGAACAAATACACAAGGCTTACCTTTACAGAACGTGAAGAGAT